>DAIMEC010000065.1:0-5855 GCA_036725465.1 Bacillota bacterium
ACTGGCACAAAGAGAAGCTGACAAAGAAGCTGCTCTTAAAACCCTGGAGGCTTAAACGGGTCATAAAAGTCCCGCTTAAATAATAATAAGTGAATCCCGAAAAGTCCGATAGTATTCGGACTTTTTGGGTTGATAAACAGAAATTCGGCATAAAACGAAAAGACAATCTTGCAAGTTTTTCAAAAAAGTGTATACTTGTTTACATCTTTCGGAGGTAAAAAATGGAGGCCATAAAGGGAGGTATCCTTTTCTGTTATATGCTGGCATTGTTCCTGGGTGTTGGGGCTCTTACAATGGCACTGCTGGCAGGAAAGAAAAACTCAAATAAATATAATAAGGCATTGACTGTGTTCCTGTCGGGAATGCTTGTTATGAGTCTTTATGATATGTTTATATATTATATGGATTATCAGATAGGACCCTTTGATGATTTTCTTGCACTTAGGATAGGAAGCAGTATAATCGCCATATTGTTTTATCTCTGGTTAAGGCTCGAGTGTGAGATCACCGATGGTACCCGCCTTTCATGGTTTAATAAGATGGCCGGGATATATGTCATGCTTTATGCACTGCTTTGGGTGCTTTTGGGTACTGCTCTTTCTTACGATTATATTTATATGATAAGATGGCTTCTGCTGGTTACGGATATCGTTTTGCTTCTTATTCTGCTGGTAGGCAGTGTGGCATATATGGGCAAGGCACTTCTGACGGGAAAAAGCCGGGGAAGCGTTTACTATATGATAGTGGTAACATCGATGCTCGCATGGAACTATTCTTCATTTTTCTGGGGCGAAGCATCCAGATACTGGGGCAACGGAACATTTGTAAGAGAGCCTCTTGACCTAACAATAATATTCTGGTTCATAGTTAATACATCTACACTTATATTCGTTTACAAGAAAAACTTTATTGAAGCATATGGTAATAAGAATACAAATGAAGGATATTTTGATCTGAATGAAAGAATGGAAGAGATAGCAAAAGAATATGAAATGACCAACAGAGAAAAAGATCTATGCAGACTTGTATATGAAGGCAAAAGCAACAGGCAGATCGCCCAGGCACTTTTCATTTCCGAAAGTACGGTGAAAACCCATGTTTACAATATATTCAGGAAGATGGGAGTGAAAAACAGAGTGGGCGTGGCAAGAGTTGTAAGAGGAGAAAACCGGGAATAGAAATATCGCCGTCTGAGATAAAAGATAAACTAAAAAGCCGTCCAAAAGGTATGTGACCCGGGACGGCTTTCGTATGCGTTTTTTGATCTAAAGATCATTCGCCATAACAAGAATTTTATTATAGTTGTCTTCTTCGGCACAATGCTTCGCGAAATATATATCTGTCAGCCACCATGTCCCAAAAGTCAGGCAGACCATTGCAATTTTACATAGAAACATTTTGATACCCCCCTGATATAGTCGGTCTATGCCTAAAAATCCAAGAAAGATGGAAAGTATAAGGATCATTTTGGGATTTTTGAGTTTTAACTTGTCGATTCCTGATTCAGTAATTTGATTTTTCAAAGTTTCGATTTCATCTTTGTGTCCTTTTCCGATATAATTTTGTATTTTGCCCGGGTTTGTCATGTGAAAGCCTCCTTTATGATTATCAGTATCGTTTTGATTTCGTGAAAATTATATCAGAAGCAAATAAAACGGTATGTAGAGAGATAGTATTAAAGAAGACAGAAAAACAAATGAACAAATAATACTTTCGTACTAAAATAATCATAGGCTGTTTTTTTTATGATATAATCAAAATGCAAACAAAAATGGAAATGGTAGGATGTCAAAAACAAGGAGGACTTTAATGAATATACTGGTGGTAAATGATGACGGAATAGGATTAAGGGGCATCAAGGAACTGGCGGGAGTGCTTTCCGATGCTGCGAATATATATGTATCCGCACCACATGAACAAAGGAGTGCCAGCGGACACAGCATAAGTGTAGGGGTTCCCGTCTACATTGAAGAAGTGGGATTTGAAAATGCGAAAATGGCATTGGAAGTAACGGGAACACCGGCTGACTGTGTAAAACTCGGTTTGAGTTATCTGGAAGATAAAGGCATAAATATTGATATGGTCTATTCCGGAATAAATCATGGAGGAAATCTGGGAACAGATACTCTTTATTCGGGAACGGTATCGGCTGCCATGGAAGGAATGCTTTGCGGAAAACCATCAGTGGCAGTCTCTGTAAACAACCATTATCCAAAACACTTTGAGTATGCATGCGGACTGGCCCTTAAAACTTTTCATAAAGCAAAAGACATGCTGGATAACAAGACAGTGCTGAATATAAATGTGCCGGATCTGCCCAAAGAAAAAATAAAAGGAGTGAGATATACAAGGCTTGGCATAAGAGAATATGAGGAATGGTTCCGCCCCAAAAAAAATGAAAGTGGTGCAATGGAGTACTGGTATTATGGTGAACCCGTAGTATATGACAATAAGGACTGTTCCATAGATGTTATTGCCATGCAGGAGGCATGGGCCAGCATAACGCCCCTCAAATGGGATCTGACAAACCATGATCTTATAGATGAAATAGAAAAATGGGAGATAATATAATGAGAATAGTAAAAGAAAAAACAATGGCGGTCGCAATAGATTTTCAAGAAAAACTTATGCGGGTCATGAAAGACCCAAAAGGGCTTGAAAAAACAGTGGCCGCATTCATGGAGGGCATCAAAGTGTTGGGAATACCGCTCATAGTGACTCAGCAGTACACAAAAGGTCTGGGAGAAACAACCCAAGCTATCAAAGAGACAATGGCAGGAATGATACCTGTCGAAAAAACATCTTTCAGCGCACTTAAGACCGGGGAATTTGAGAAAAAAATAAAAGATACCGGTCTTGACACAGTACTGCTTTGCGGGATAGAAACTCATATATGTGTAATGCAGACGGCCATGGATCTTCTTGAAAGAGGGTATAAAGTTTTTGTTATAGCAGACTGCACAGCATCAAGGAATGAAAAAGATAAGAATTGCGGCCTCCGGCGCATGGAAAGGGCGGGAGCAGTAATAACGACCTATGAAGCAGTACTTTTTGAAATTCTTGAAGACGCAAAAAATGAAGGCTTCAAAGATATATCCCGTATTGTCAAATGAGAAATAGAATGTGGATAAAAAGACCCGCATAAACAAGAATGTTAACTAATTAACTTTTGTACAGATACTTTGCATGCTGAAAATTATGTGATATCATTAATCAGAAAAAACTGATATGTAAAATCATATATAAATCATATTACACAAACAAAGGAGGATAATCCAACATGAGAGAAGTAGTAATAGTAAGCGCAGCCAGGACACCTATAGGAAGTTTCGGAGGCACATTAAAAAATGTTGCGGCCAGAACTCTGGGAACCATAGCGGTAAAAGGAGCCATAGATAGAGCAGGCATAAAACCTGAAGATGTGGACGAGGTAATAATGGGATGTGTTCTTCAGGGAGGACTCGGACAGAATATAGCAAGACAGATATCGATTGATGCGGGCATACCCAAAGAGGTTCCTTCTATGACAATTAACAAGGTTTGCGGATCCGGCTTAAGAGCTGTTGAACTGGCAGCACAGATCATAAAAGCCAATGATGCTGAGATCATTGTGGCAGGAGGAGCAGAAAGCATGTCCATGGCACCTTATGTAACAAGGAAAGCCCGTTGGGGAGCCAGGATGGGTGATGACAAACTGCTTGATATGATGGTATATGATGGACTTACAGATGTTTTCGGACAGTATCATATGGGAATTACTGCAGAAAACATATGTGAACAGTGGGGGTTGACGAGGGAAGAACTTGATGAGTTCGCAGCAGCTTCTCAGCAAAAAACTATGGCAGCCATAAAGGCCGGCAGATTCAAGGATGAAATAATTCCTGTAGAGATTCCACAGAGAAAGGGAGATCCTATAGTTTTTGATACAGATGAATTTCCAAAGGACGGAGTTACAAAAGAGAGTATAGGTAAACTTAGACCGGCATTCAAAAAAGATGGTATTGTTACCGCCGCCAACGCGTCCGGTATAAACGATTCCGGAGCGGCAGTGGTGGTAATGTCAAAAGATAAGGCAGATGAACTGGGACTTGAATCAATGTGCACAGTTTTAAGTTATGCTTCTGCAGGTGTGGATCCGAGTATAATGGGAATTGGTCCTGTGCCGGCTACAAAAAAAGCATTAGAAAAAGCAGGACTTACTGTGGACGATCTGGATCTTATAGAAGCCAATGAAGCTTTTGCGGCCCAGTCTGTGGCTGTAGGCAAAGAACTGGGATTCGACAAAGAAAAACTCAATGTAAACGGAGGAGCCATAGCTCTTGGACATCCGATAGGATCATCAGGCTGCAGGATACTTATCACACTGATTTATGAAATGCAGAAAAGAGATTCAAAAAAAGGTCTTGCCACATTGTGTATAGGCGGCGGACAGGGAACGGCAATGATAGTTGAAAGATAAAACAGCACACAAGATCAAATATGATAATTATAAAACAGGCGGGGTATATACCCCGCCTGTTTTATAATTATGGCGCAAAATAAAAACGGATCCGAAGATCCGTTTTTGAATATTTTTTTGAAGTATATATTTATTCTTCTTCCGGCGGGGTGGCTATAACAAAGGGTTGTTCAGCAGGTTCCCCTGTCAGGCTTGAACTTTCATGCCACATGTAGAAGAATCTTTCTGCGCCATATGTATAGTATCCGTCCTGATAATTATCGGAAGTGTCATAGGGGTCAGCCAGGATGACGACATCATCTCCGAAACTATCCGGTGTGCCCATGTCATCATAGCCTATGATAACCTGCCAGTGGCCGCTCCAGTCGATCCAGTCAACCATTATGGGTGTTTCTGCTTTCAGGTTTTTCTTTACCCATTTTATGAAATCCTGATCGGCTGTATCACTGGTATCCCAGCTGAAAGTCGCACTGCCGTCTTCGGGGCTTCTTTCCACATCCCAGCCTATCTCTTCAAAGAACTTGGCAATGCCGTCGGGACCTACGCCTGTTTCATCACTGGTATCAGACATCTCTGCAATGCTCAGTTCATCATATTTTTTCTCGTCATACATATCGTAATGGTTAAGCACCATAAGAGCTGAGCAGGGGCCGCAGGAATACTCTGTAGTTTGCTGATATGTTTCAAATTCCGGGATCACAGTAAGAGAATCCGTTGATTCCAGATTGTAAACATCCAAAGGCACAAAATAGCCTCCGTCAAAATGGTCTCCACCTCCGTCGTAGGATGAAGCCCCTGTTGTTGTAGTGTCATATCCTTCCGGATACGGGATAGCATGCTTCTCAAAAGCGGCGGTCTCATCATCGCCGCCGCATGCGGCAAAAGCAAAAACCATTACCAGTGTCAATAAGACAATCAATAATTTTTTGGTTTTCATGTTCATGTCTCCTCCTAAAATTTCATAATACATAATTATTCATCATTACGATTATACACCCGTAAGAAGGCAATAGTAAAGAATAAATCAGAAAATTTTGAAATCGGCCTTAAGATCCGATTCCATTTCAGCCCGGTGGGGAAGGGAATTTATCCCGGGGTTGCCGCCTGTGTGGATGAATATAACTGTTTGATTTTTATCGATCAAACCTGAATCTATTATCTTAAGGATGCCGTTGAATGTTTTGCCCGTGTAGCAGGGATCAAGGATAATGGCTTCGCGGCGAGCCATATAATAAATAGCTTCTCTTACTTCGGAAACGGGGTTATTGTATGCGCCGTATGTCCAGTCATGGTTTATATCAAAATCCTTTTCGGAGGCGGAAATCTTTATCCGGTTACCGTAAAAACCTTTTATTCTTTCAAAATATCCTCTGGCCCAAACTGCAGGTTCAGAGGA
>DAIMEC010000066.1:0-5815 GCA_036725465.1 Bacillota bacterium
CATTGTATCACAAAGGGTTGGTGCCTCATTTTTCATTCTTAACTTTACAGACCGGAGGAACAGTAAAGGAGAAGAAAAATGATATTCTATTTTTCGGGAACGGGGAATTCCAAATGGATCGCACAGGAGATAGCCGAAAAGACCGGTGACAGAGCCGAAAGCATAGTTGATATGAACAGAAACGGCCTTGTGCCCTACAAAGCTGAAAAAGGAGAAAACCTTGGATTTGTTTTTCCTGTATATTCATGGGGACCGCCCCTGATATTTATGGAATTTGCTTCAAAGGTGACTTTTGATGAAAGCAATTACCTTTTCGGAGCATGTACATGTGGCGGAAGCGCTGGAAATGCCATGGAGATATTATCAAAGATAGTGCCCCTCTGTTCGGGATTTTCATTCATTATGCCAAACAACTACATTATTGGCTCCGACGTGGACACGGCCGAAGTGGCTGCACGAAAGGTCAAAGAAGCAAGAGAAAAACTTCCCTCGGTCACTGAGGCCATAAAAGAAAAGAAAAAGGTCATGGACATAAAAAAAGGCACCCTGGCGGGTCTCAAGTCATCCCTGGTATGTAATCTTTTCAACAAATACGCCACCAACACAGATGATTTCTTCGTCACAGAAAAGTGTGTTTCATGCGGCAATTGTGTAAGCGTATGCCCCCTTGGAAGCATATCCCTTGTTGACGGGAAACCAAAATGGGAAGGTAACTGTACAAAATGTCTTGCCTGCATAAACAGATGCCCCGAGGAAGCCATACAAAGTGGCAAATCAACCGTCAGCAGGGGACGTTACTATTTTGAAAAGGGGACTTATTAAAAAGGGGCTTCAGCAGATGGGTCCGCTTTCAACATTGATTTTATGCCGTGGTTTGCAAGAATATCTGCACGGCGGTTCATTTCACTTATATATTTAAAATCATCGAATGAAAACCCTGCGCCGTTCCACTCCAGGAATTTTTCGTAGAGTTTGTTCAGCATTTCGGCATCGCCCTTAAGATCTGCATGCCCTTTTACCCGATAGAAACTTATACTGTGCATATCAATGAAAGGAAGGAGAGCTTCCCAGAGATCCCTGTTTTCAACAGGTTTTTTTTGTGAATTCATCCAGCCGTTTTTCATCCAGTTCAAATACCATTTTTTCCTGAAACAATCCATGAGATATGAGCTGTCTGAAAAAATCTCGATTATCTGACCTTCTTTTTTTATGGCATTAAAAGCCTTAAGAAGAGCAGTCATCTCCATACGGTTATTAGTTGTATCGATTTCGCCGCCGAAAAGTTCTTTTTGATGTTCTTCGTATTCAAGAACAGCGCCCCATCCGCCTGTGTTTTTTTCGTTCTGGTTGCCGGAGCAGGCTCCGTCAGTATATATCTTAAGTACCGCCATCAGACACCTCCCGATATTGATATTATGCAATATATAAAGTATTATGGCAAGCAGATACATTTTGACAAAACAATGGCTTGGTGTATAATGTATACATGCGTTTTTGGAGAAGAATATGAGTTTTAGTTTTTGTTCTATTGCAAGCGGCAGCAGCGGCAATTGCTATGTTGTCAAAAGTGAAAAAACCACTTTGCTGGTGGATGTGGGCATAAGCGGTAAAAAGATATTCGAGGGGCTGGAAAAGACAGGCAGCAGCCCTTCCTCTTTGAACGGTATTCTTATTTCCCACGAACATTCCGATCACGTAAAAAGTCTTAAAACAGTATGCAAAAAAAGCAAAGATGCATATATATATTCCAATATAAACACATGGGAACACATAAAAGATATGGTGCCTTATGAAAGGCAGATAACTTTTGAAAAAGGCAAAGAATTCAAAGCCGGCGATATAATGATAAGGCCATTCAGCATTTCTCACGATGCCTCTGATCCCGTGGGGTTTTCATTTTTTTATGAAGGAAAACAGTTAAGTATAGTTACTGATACAGGGTGCATCACCGAAGAAATTTTTGATGAAATACTTGAAGCGGATATGATAGTGCTTGAGGCAAATCACGATGAAGAAATACTAAAGTTCTGCAGATATCCGTATCATGTAAAAAGAAGGATCCTGGGAGATACAGGTCATCTTTCCAATGTTGCCGCTGCAGAATGTATAAGCAGACTTGTAAAAAAGAACGGAAAAAAAAGAAAATTTCTTCTGTCGCATCTGAGTCGGGAGAACAATACTCCCGAAGTTGCATGCCTTACGGTAAGAAATGTACTTCAGGAAGATGGAGTATATGAAAGCGAAAATCTTGCCATAGAAGTAATAAAAAGGGATACCATGAGCCCTTTATATGAACTGATAAAGTAGACCGGCGGTACAAAACGGAATGAATATTAAAATAATCTGTGTAGGAAAATCAAAAGAGAGATACTGGACCGAAGCCTCGGCAGAATACCTGAAAAGGCTTGGGGCATACTGTACATGCTGTTTGGAGGAGGTCAAAGAAAGTATTTCCGATGATCCCCAAGAAGAGGGAGAAAGCATACTGAAAAAAATAAGAAAAAGCGATTATGTGATAAGCCTGGAGATAAGAGGAAAGGAGCTGAGCTCCGAAGAAATGGCAGATATGATAGAAAAGACAGGGATTATGGGCATAAGTGATATATGTTTTATAATAGGAGGTTCCTTAGGACTGTCAAAAAAGGTAACAGAAAGAGCGGATCTTCGTATGTCATTTTCTAAAATGACATTTCCTCACCAGATGATGAGAGTAATACTTCTGGAACAGATATACAGAAGTTTTAAAATAATAAGAAAAGAGAGATATCACAAATGAATGTTATTGAAAAGATAAAAGAATATTCTCTGCCGCTTATCCTTGGAGTAGTTGTGGCAATGGTGTTCGCAAATCTATGGCCGGAACTTTATCAGAAAATAGTGTATACTTCCATAGCAGGAGAACACATAAATTTCAACTGGCTTGTAAATGATGTTTTCATGGTTTTGTTTTTTGCCAGTGCGGGCATAGAGATCGTAAACGACCTTTCTCCCGGAGGTGCTTTGAATCCCATAAAAAAAGCTGTGACCCCACTGATGGCCACAGCCGGGGGCGTTATAGGACCGATTGTTTTATTTTTCGTACTGAACCATTTTTTCGGAAGCCCTGAGTTTTCCAACGGCTGGGGAATAACTACCGCCACGGACATAGCTCTTGCCTGGCTGATCGCAAGACTGATTTTCGGAAACAGACATCCTGCAGTAAGTTTTCTGCTTTTGCTGGCGGTGGCCGATGACGGCATAGGACTGGTAATAATAGCAGTATTCTATCCGGATCCGAGAATGCCCGTGGAACCCGGCTGGCTGATACTCATTGTAGTTGCAATGTTGATCGCTTTTATAATGAACAGAAGGGATGTCAAGTCTTTTTGGTGGTATTTTCTTATATGCGGAACAATAAGCTGGTTCGGAATGCATAATGCACACCTTCATCCGGCACTGGCTCTTGTTTTTATCGTACCTTTCATGCCCCATGAAGGAGAGGCCATACCCTGCAACGATCCCCACGGAGCTTTTGATGCTCCGGAAGGCACCACGCTTAGAAGTTTTGAGCATTTTCTTGTTAATATAGTTGAATTCGGCCTTTTCTTTTTCGGATTTACAAATGCAGGAGTGGGATTCTCGGAAATATCCAGTCTTACATTCATAATAATGATTTCTCTGATAGTGGGAAAGACTGTAGGCATATCACTGTTCACCCTTATTGCGGACAAGGTTCTCAGATTCGGGTTGCCCGAGGGGATGCGCAGCAGAGATGTGTTTACTGCAGGCATCGTGGGCGGCATGGGCCTTACAGTGGCTCTTTTTATAACGGAATCCGCCTTCACTGATCTGACAGTGCAGGGAGCTGCCAAAATGGGAGCTTTGTTTACTGTCGGCGCCGCATTGATAGCCTTTATAGTTTCAAAAATACTCAGAATACAAAAATCCAGTGAGGACGACTACTTTTTTTAAAAATCAAAATATTATTTTAAAGAAAAAAGATTTGAATAGAGTTTTCTATTCAAATCTTTTTGTTGCATCCAGATATTTCATCAGCATTCCTATGTTAACAAAATAATATGAAAATTTTTCTTCCTTTCGGACGTCCACAAGTCCTGACTTCACAAGAGTTTTCATATGCTGTGAAATCGTTGCCTGGGCATAATCAAATTCATCAACGATGCCTTTGTTGCAAACAGGTATTATTTTTTTGTTGCAGTTCATGATATAGCGAAAGATCTTTATTCTGGCGGGGTGGGCCAGTGCATCGGATATCTTTGCCATAAGCATCACTTCGGATTCGGGCATTTCATCGGTTTCTTTTCTGATCCTCATATATAGTGTCCTCCGTGTAAAAAAGTATCGCCTAATAACGATACTTCATATCATTGTTTATTGTCAAGTCAATATATGATTGAAAAACAAAATAAAATGTGTGATAATATAATGCATCGGAGGCGAAAAATGAAAAAAGCAAAACAGGATATAAACGGAATAAAATGGGCAATGGCAGGACTGATCATGATCGCTGCGGTCAATGCCATGCTGGCAGGTTTCCATGTATACAAAATGATTTACCTTGTTGAGTTCGCAGCTATGCTTCTTTCTCTGGCTGCCTGGATAATGATTTTCCTGGCATCAAGATCATTAAGCGAAGTGGATACCGAATTTCGAAACATATTTTTCATATCGGCCATATGCGTTATTGTAACTGTTTTTCAGGGACTCCTGGCAGCAAAGTACTATTTTATCGACGGTCTTGGAAATCAGGCATTTATAGATCTTTGGGTACTGCTCATGTATTTTATAACGATGCTGGGTCTTATATTCACATATCGTTTTTTGCTATCCGGCTGCAACCGGCTGCTTATTAATGTGAGCGGCGGCAGGAAAACCATGAACTGGCATAAAGTATTCTTTCGGGGAGCTATCCTTATACTTGTCTGCATGATTCTGATGCCCTTTGCTCTGCTTTTTCCAAGTATAGTGAAAATAATACTTTCTGTCATGGTTATACTGCTGTTTCTGGCTGTACAGGGTTATATGTGCAGATTTATTGAAAGAGCTTACAATTATATAAAAGGAAAAGGGGTAACCACAGGGAATGAAAAGCGATCTTAAAGGACTGCAGATATTTGAAGTCGGACTGATAATTTCCATAGTCACGAATTTTCTCGGAGTGCTTGATCTGGGGAAAGTTTTTTCTTTTATAATTTCCGTTATTTCGGTATGTGTATTTATGATAATGCTGACAGGAGCCGAAAGACTTACCGAATATGATATGGGTTTTATCAAGACAAGGAATCTTTTGATTGCAGGTGTTTTACTGAGCTCGGTCATAGCACTTCTCATGGGTATGGCCATGGCAGATATAGAGTACTGGATGACGGTAACGGCAGTACTGTTTGTTATTTCAAGAGCGGCAGTATATATAGCAGTTGTGGGCATGGCGATTTCGGGATGTGTAGGCATCTCACAAAGAAAAAAAGTCAGAAAAAGCACAAAACGTCTTGAACTCGAAAATGAATACAAAGAGAAGTGCAACAGAACATGGAAGGTTTACCTATGGCTTTCGGTGATCAGCATTGCTATTGATGTGACAGGTGTTATGCTTATAAATCAGGATCAGTTCATATGGATCGCTTTGATATTCGTCTTCGGAACGGCAGTGATGGTATCAGGGGTACTTGTGGCAAAAAGAGTGAATGAAGCTTTTGATCTCTGCGGCTAACATAAACAGGACCTTCTTATAACTATCCGTTTCAGGAGCTCGTTTATCCAACAGACGCAAATATATTTGCGCCTGTTTTTGATTTGTGTTAAAATAGCTTTATAT
>DAIMEC010000067.1:0-5722 GCA_036725465.1 Bacillota bacterium
TACGGCTATAATAACATCACTGGTGAATGATATCATATCACCGCTTCTGGGGCTCTCTGTAAGTGTCAATTTCTCCAGTCTGCAGGCGGAGACCGGAGGCGCCGTATTCACATACGGCAATTTCATAATGGCCGTTATAAACTTCCTGCTTGTGGCACTTGTTCTGTTTATGATAATAAGGAGCATTAACAGGATGTCAAATCTGAAGAGGAAAGAAGAGAAAGAAGAAGTTACAAGAAAAGCATGTCCGTACTGCAAAAATGATATACCTCTTGAGGCTGTAAGATGTCCCTACTGTACCTCTGAACTCACATCGGAAGAACAAATACGCTGATAAATATCAGGGATTATTTATAGGTATCCCAAAAAGATACAATAAAAAAAAGCTTGCAGCCACAAAATGTTGTGTCTGCATTTTTTTAGACCACAACTTTATAGAAATAAAGTCAAAAATTCAAAATATTTACTTGATATATTTGGAAATTGCGTTTATCATTATAGAGAAAAACGTTTATTTACAAATGCTTTGATAAGGTGGGGGCAATGGCATTTATTATACTTGGCGCCTGTGCATTTGTGCTTTATTTCTTATATGATATAAACAGTGTGACTATGCGGAAGAGATTTCTTTTTCCTGCATTCGGTATCGGCTGTATGCTTCTTGCTATTTCCACGGCCGGGCTTGTGAAAATCTCGTGGGATCAGGAAAGGATTTTGTCTGCCGGGGGAATATTTCTGGCAGTACTGGGCATGGTTTTTGGGGGACTGCTTATATATACACTTTTTTTCGCTTTGCCTTTCAAAAAGACATATATAAAGAAGGAAAAAGACAGGGCGAAACCGAGGATCTGTTCAAAAGGGATGTACGCACTTTGCCGTCATCCGGCAGTGCTTTGGCTGATAGGGCTTTTTATAGTATTGGGTGCAGAGTTCCCGACCGCAGAGATGATGGTGGGAGGAACGCTTTTTTGTGTGCTTGATATACTGTATGTGATTTTTCAGGACCTTTGGACTTTCCCCAGGGAATTTGAAAATTATGATGAATACAGAAGAAAGGTGCCATTTCTGATACCTAATGGAAAAAGCATAAAAAAATGTACTGATACTTTAAGAGGCGGCAATGAGATTTGAAGATAAACTGAAAAACCGTTCGTCAATGGCCATATGGCAGGAATACTGTGGATTTCTGGATCTTGGAATAGACGATTATATGGACATACAAAACAGCCTCATGAAAGAGCAGCTGCAGATTTGGAGTGATTGTCCCCTTGGCAGGGAGATACTTAAAGGCAAAAAAATCAATTCAATAGAAGAGTTCAGAAAGGATTTTCCCATAACCGAGTATTCGGATTATGCTGATATACTTTTGCAGAAGAGAAGTGATATGCTTCCGGCGGAGCCCACCATATGGATACAGACCACATGGGAAGGCGGAAAACATCCCGTGAAACTTGCTCCCTACACCCAGGGAATGCTGAACACATACAAAAACAATATACTTGCATGTATGCTTCTGGGTACCAGTCACGGTAAAGGCAAGTTTGATGTTAAAGCAAATGACACATTCCTTTACGGTCTGGCACCTCTTCCCTACGCAACGGGACTTTTTCCAAGAGCGCTGGCGGATGAGATATACATAAAATTTCTCCCTCCGGTTTCGGAGGCCGAAAAGATGTCCTTTGGAGAAAGAAATAAAAAGGGATTCAAAATGGGGCTTTCAAAGGGGATAGATTACTTTTTCGGACTTGGAAGCGTGGCCTATTTCGTAAGCATGAGTTTATCCAAAATGAGTGGCGGAGGCAAAAGCGGAGCAAAAACAGCCTACTCCCCAAAATTTGCATTCAGATATATAAAAGCCAAAAGAGCATGCAAAAAAGAAGGGAGAGAGCTTAAGCCCAAGGATATTTTCAAGTTGAAGGGCATAATGGTGGCAGGGACCGATAATAACTGTTATAAGGATGAGCTTGAAGATCTTTGGGGAATAAGACCCATGGAGCTTTTCGCAGGAACAGAACCCTCATGCATAGGAACTGAAACCTGGACCAGAGACGGAATGTATTTTTTCCCTGATACATGTTTCTATGAATTCATTCCCGAGACGGAAATGATGAAAAGCAGAGAGTTCAAAAACTATCACCCAAAGACTTGCCTTATGAACGAGGTAATACCGGGAGAAAAATATGAACTGGTCATATCCGTTCTGAAAGGCGGAGCATTCATGCGGTACAGGGTCGGAGATGTTTACAGATGTGTAGGACTCGAAAACAGTGAAGATCAGACAAAAATACCCAGGTTCCATTATATAGACAGGAGCCCGGAGATAATAGATATTGCGGGTTTTACGAGAATATCTCAAAAAGCCATCGAAAATGTCGTAAAAATATCAGGGCTTGAGGTTGCCGACTGGGTGGCAATGAAGGAGTACACCGAAAATAACAAGCCCAAGATGCACATGTATGTGGAGATGAAGCCCGAGTGTCTGGCAACCAGTGCTGTGAGTTCGGAAATACTGAAAGAGCATCTTACGGTATATTTCAAATATATAGATCAAGACTATAAAGACCTTAAAAGGATCCTTGGAATGGATCCCCTTGAAGTCACGGTACTCAAGTGTGGGACTTTTGAAAGTTACAGAGAAAAAAGCGGCAAAAGACTTAGAAAGATGAATCCGTCTGTTTATGATCTGAGGGAGGTTTTGGCCTGTGGATAGCAACTTTGTTTTTGTCCCCATAGCGGCACTTTTCTGTTATGTATTCCTGCTGATGGCATTTTTGGCAGCGAAAAAGACAAAAGTGATCTATTCATTCATATGGGTACTCATTAGCGGTGTTCTTTGGACCGGCGGTTCCTTTTGTATGCGTATACTTATGTGGCCGTCCTATGGCTTGTGGTACCATGTTTCAATCCTTGGTCTTTTAGTGATATGTTACTCTTTCTGGTATTTCCTCGCGGAGTTCACCGGTTCAAATCCCGGTATATTCAGAGTGATATGGCTGGGGCTTATGCTGGTTGTATTTGCATTAAATGCAACAACGGGATTTTTCCTGGCAAAACCTCAGGTAATTGAGTTGGCATCCGGCGGCATCAAATTCGTTTATGATCTCACATGGGCAGTCAGTTTGCTTTTCGTAGCCTGCGGGGCCATCGTTATCCATATGTTCGTGCTGATGATAAGATTCTACCGGGAGGACGAAGTAAGGAAGCGCCAGATGAGACCTCTTATGACCGGGGTCGTAATGATATTCGCCGGGCAGCTTCTGTTTATGCTCCCGTTCTTTGAAGGGATCCCTGTTGATATACTTTCGGCTTTCGTGATGGTCCTCTGCATGATGTATGCGATGCATAAGAGGAGGCTTTTCAAACTTACTCTTCTGGTTTCAAAGGGAAGCTGTTATGTGGCATCAGCCATTCTTGCTGCACTGGTTTTTTCGAATCTTATAAAACCCATGGAAAAATTCCTCACAGAAAATTTTCCGAGACTGGCATCCAATGACTATCTGGTTATAGCCCTTATATTTGCGTTGTTCACTATAGGATTTTACTATGTCATGAAAAAATTCATAGACAGAGTATTTATAAAAGATGAAATAATAAGATCAGATATAATGAAGGAATTCAGCGGTAATGTCTCCAAGAGCCTGGAAATAAATGAAATACTGGACAGTCTTGTCAAGGTAATAAGAAACGCTCTTATGGTAAGGAATGTTTATGTATTCATTGAACAGAGTGACGGGAAATGTTACAGGATGTCCAAGAGCTTAAGCCCTCTTGACGATAAATCCGTAACAATAATGACCGACAACCCCATTATTAAATATATGAAAAGCGGCAGTGAGTGTCTTCTGATGGATGAATTCAGATGCCTTGCTGTATATAAATCCATGTGGGAAAAAGAAAAAGCATGCTTTTTATCTCTTAATATCGAATGCCTTATGCCCCTTAAAGACGGAGACCATTTGGTGGGTCTGGTGGCCATATCCGGAAAAGAAAAGGATACGGCTTTCACTTACGATGATATAAGTTTCCTTTCATCGGTGAGCTCCGTGGGTTCCATCGCAGTGAAAAACTCAAGGCTTTATGAAAGAGCATATACAGAAGCAAGAACTGATGAACTTACAGGACTGCTAAACAGAAAGTATTTTTATGATACTCTTCAAAAGGAATATAGCGGAATAGGTAAGAGATCCCTTGCTCTTATTATATTCAACATAGATGATTTCAAGCTTTACAACCAGCTCTATGGTTTTAAAGAAGGAGACAGGGCCCTGCAGAAAATAGCAGAGATAATAAGAGCCAGCGTGGGTGACAGTGGCCATATAGCCAGGTACAGCGGTAAAGAATTCGCTGTTATACTGCCGGGATATGATATGCTGGCTGCGAAAAACCTGGCAGAAAACATAAGGATGCAGATACTCAACATGAATAAAAGTAACAAGGATTATACATTCAAAGTTCTTACTGTAAGCGGCGGTATCTGTGTCATACCCTACGCTGCCGGAAGCGTGAAGGAACTGGTGGACAATGCGGACATGGCAGTTTATCAGGTCAAGCGTTCCGGAAAGAACGGTATACTTCTTTCTACGGGTGGAGCTGTCGAAAGACCTGCCGAGACAGGAGAGGAAACGGAACATAAAGAGGACATATATTCGGAATATGCATCCACGATATATGCTCTGACTGCTGCTATAGATACCAAGGACCATTACACATTCAACCATTCCAAGAATGTTGCCTATTATTCTTCCGAGCTGGCCTATGCCTGCGGGCTGAATCAGGATTCTGTTGAAATAATAAGAGAAGCAGCTCTTCTTCATGACATAGGTAAAATAGGCATACCGGAACAGATCCTTAATAAGGCCGAAAAACTTACAAGAGAAGAATATGAGACAGTCCAAGGACATGTAGAAAACTCCGTGGGGATAATTCGTCATCTTCCCTCATTGGATTATGTAATACCTGCGGTAATAGGTCATCATGAAAGATATGACGGAAAAGGATATCCCAGACGCATAGGAGGGGAGGACATTCCTCTTTCGGCCAGGATACTGGCAATATCCGATTCTTTTGATGCGATGATATCAGAAAGATCTTATAAGGAGCCATACACTGTGGGTTATGCCCTCGAAGAAATAGAACATCAGGCAGGAAAACAGTTTGATCCCAAACTTGCCACCCTTTTTGTGGAACTGGTCAAAACCGGCAAAATAAAACCGGACAACGAAGCATTGTCCGGAAAAGGTTATTTTGGGGTTGAAGAAGAAAAAGCTGTAAACTGACTTTTTATTCGGGCTCTTCAGGAGGCGGTTCTATAACGGTACCGTCATCGGTGACTATGCTGTCTTCCGGAGAACTTTCGGGATCCTGTGCAGGTTCGGCATCTTCCTGATCATCAGCATTATCTTCTTTGACCTGATCGTCATTTTGTTCCTGTTCTTCATTCTGAAGCTGTTCCAGCTTTTTTTCTGTTTCTGCCTGCTCATTCATAGTGTTTATTATATATAAAGCCGCACCGGCACAGACTACAGCTATAAGAATTATTACTATGGCAATAAGACCCCGGTTGGCTCTTTTTTTTTCGTCAGCCTCGTATTTCATTCTGGTTTTTGCTGTTTCCAGTTCTTTTTCATCGGTTTTGCCTGCCTCGGTTTTGGGATAATGATCTTCCGTTCCTCTTTCCTGATCGTGCAGGGGTGTTAGAGGGCATCCGCAGTTTGGGCATGTT
>DAIMEC010000068.1:0-5713 GCA_036725465.1 Bacillota bacterium
ACACAACATGTAGTAGAGGACAAAAGAAGCACTTTATGTTATAATATTTTGGCATGAAATGAAAAAGAAAGAGGACATTTAATGTATTCAGGCTTATTGCTTCTTGTGGCAATAATATTTCCTTTACCGGCCATAATAAAAGGCATAAAAAAAGGACAAAACCCATACAGAACAGTAACAGACGGCATTATTACTGCCGGAGTGGGGTTTGTTTTCATTTACATATTATCTTCGGTTTCGGCAGGCGGGATAGCCGTTGAAACAGAAGAAAGCATAAGACTTATTACAGAAAGTCTCGGAGAAAAAACGCAAGAATACAAAGAGTATCTTGCCAGGGCCGTTATGGTACTGCCTGCAGCGATGCTTTGTCTTTCTTCAGTATGCGGATATGTTGAATACAAAGGACTTTACAGGGCACTCAAAAAAGATAATATAAAAGCCGTAGAAATGCCGGCTTTCAGAGATTTCTCCTGGCCTCGCAACAGTATTTACGGATGGTTTCTCATCTTTATTATATCCTGGACCATGAAAGCAGCAGGCTCCGGAGTTGGAGAAATCACAGCAGCCAATATAAACGTGATATTTGAAACGGCATTTGCATTTCAGGGTGCAGCCCTGGTTTTCATGATATTTTTTCTAAAGAAAATACCCAAAGCACTGGCGGTCATTCTGGTTATAACGGCATGGCTCGTACCCTTTGGGAAAAATGTTTTGTTCATAGCGGGTATAGCGGATATAGTTCTGGGAATAAGAGCAAGGATATCCCGGAAGCAGTAGACAGAGGTGTTATATAATGAATGAAAAAAAATCGGGCAGAATTTTTTCGGATTACATGCCCCTTCCCATGTGTAAACTGGATACAAGAGGCAAGGTACTAAATGCCAGTCCGGGAATTGATCAGGTTTTTCTTTATGACGGGATAAAGGGTGCGGACATATTTGCCCTCACGGGTATCAAGCATGAACAGTTTACAGATGCCGCAAAAAACAAAGAGACGCTTACTATATACCGGAATGAAAAAACATTCAGGATAGTTCCCGCATTCGTTGGAAAAAAAGAACCGGTGGGTATCGCTCTTTATTTTATGGATGTCACGGATTTTGAACAGGCGGAAAAAAGATATGAAGAAGAGAAGCTGTGTGTGATAGTTGTCAATGTGGATAATTTTGACGAGCTTCTTTCGGGCACGGGAGACGACAGACAGGCATCTCTCGCTTCGGAAATAGACAAAACCATAAGACAGTGGGGCTCATCTATGAAGGCTTCAGTGACTAAATACAGAGACAACATGTATATAATCATGCTTCAAAACAAATACCTGGAAGAACAGATAGAAAAAAAGTTTCCCATACTGGACCAGGTAAGGGAAATAGAAACAGAAGTGGATTTTCCGGTCACCTTAAGCATAGGATGCGGCAAAGATTGTGAAAACCCCACAGAAGCAGAGGATTTTGCAGTTGAAGCAAGAGATCTGGCTTTGGGAAGGGGAGGAGATCAGGCAATAGTAAAAGAGGGGGACAAATTTTATTATTACGGAGGAAAGACCCAGACCGTAGAAAAAAGCAACAAAGGAAAATCCAGAATAATAGGACACGCTTTGACGAGGCTGATAGAAAGCGCAGAAAATGTTCTTATAATGGGACACAAAAATCCCGATATGGATGCATTCGGTGCCGCTTTGGGCATATATCGCCTGGCGAGACCCATAAACAAAGAAACATATATAATCATAAATAAATATAATGAAGCTCTGGCGCCGATATACAAGGCGGTGAAGGAAACCGGTGACTACAGGATAATCACCAGCAGAAAAGCTCTTAATATCGCAAAAAAAGAAACCCTTGTGATAATTGTGGATACCCACAGGACGAGCATAACAGACTGTCCGGAGATACTTGAGATCGCAGAAAAATCCGCTGTTATAGATCATCATCGGAAAGCAGAGGATTTCATAAAGAACCCGACACTTGTATACATCGAGCCCTATGCATCTTCCACCTCCGAGCTTGTAACAGAAATTCTTCAATATTCAAGAGACAAAAAAAGCATAGTGAAAATAGAGGCGGAAGCTTTGCTGGCAGGGATATCGGTAGACACCAACAGATTTGCCGTCAAAACAGGAGTCAGAACCTTTGAAGCTGCCGCATGGCTAAGGAAATCAGGAGCAGATACTACGACAGTCAAAAGACTTTTTCAGACCAACCTGGAAACATTCAAAACAAGAGCAAACTGTATGGCCAATGCGGATTTTCTCGAAGATGGCATAGCAATATCCATATGCGAAGGCAGAAATGTGAATGCCCAGATAATAAATTCCCAGGTGGCAGATGAACTTCTGACCATAAAAGGAATAAAAGCCAGTTTTGTTGCGGGATGCAATGAAGACGGACGTACCGTTTTAAGCGCAAGATCTTTAGGGGACATAAATGTGCAGACAATAATGGAGAAATTTGACGGAGGAGGCCATCTTACAACGGCAGGTGCACAGATGGACATAAGTCCCCGGGACGCCATAGAAAAGGTAAAAGAAATACTGAAAAAGGAGAAAACCGAATGATAGTAATATTATTGAAAGATATAAAAGGAACAGGAAAAGCCGGAGAAGTGGTAAAAGTAAGTGATGGTTATGCCAGGAACATGCTTCTGCCAAAGGGACTGGCAAAGGAGGCCACAGAAGGAAATGTAAGGAGCCTGGAAAAGCAGAAAGCCATAGTTGCGGAAAAGGAAGCCGAAAGCAGAGAAAAAGCCCAAAAACTTTCTGAGCAACTGGGTAGCATTGCCTTAAATATCAAGACAAAGGGTGGAGAAGGCGGGCGACTCTTTGGCTCGGTGACATCTAAAGATATCAGTGAAGCCCTGAAAGAGCAGTACGGCATAGACCTTGACAAGAAAAAAATCATACTTGAGTCGCCCATAAAAGAAACGGGCGAAAAAAGGGTGAGCGTAAAAGTTTATCCCGAAATCTCAGCAGTACTAAAAGTTATTATATCCGTATAAGAGCAAGGAGACTATCAAATGGAAAGGATCCCTCCCCATAATGAAGATGCGGAAAAATCCGTTTTGGGTGCAGCCATGCTGGACAAAGATGCACTGTATGATGTCATGGAAGAAGTAAGGCCTCAGGACTTTTATAACCAGAATCACAGAGAAATATTCGAAGCGATAACAGAACTTTCCAGAAGGAATTCACCGGTGGATGTTCTTACTGTGGCAGAGGAACTAAAAAAAAGAAAATCTCTTGAGATGGCAGGAGGAAGAGGGTATATAGCAACTCTTTCTGCCGGTGTCCCCACCACGGCAAATGCAAGAGAATATGCAAAGATAGTGGCAGAAAAAGCTGCTTTAAGAAACCTCATAAAAACAGCAGGAGATATAATGGAAAAAGGCTATGAGGACAAAGTGGCAGCTGAAGATATAATAGATTATGCAGAAAAGGGTATATTTGAAGTCGCTCAAAACAGGCAAAAAAAAGAAATGATGCCCATAAGGGAAATACTCATGAAAAACCTGGATGAGATAGATGAAAGGTCAAAGATGGAAGGCAATATCACCGGAGTCATAAGCGGGCTTATAGATCTGGATGACAAAACGGCAGGATTTCAGAAGTCTGACCTTATTATCATAGCTGCAAGGCCCTCCATGGGTAAAACAGCCTTCGCCTTAAGTGTTGCTCAGCAGGCAGCGGTCAAAGGCAAAGCCAAAGTGCTTTTCTTCAGTCTGGAGATGTCCAAGGAACAGCTGGGACAGAGACTGCTTTCCATGGAAGCAAAGGTGGATTCCCAAAAAATAAGAGCGGGTACCCTGGCAAGAGAAGAGTGGGACAGGATAGCAATGGCTCTTGACATCCTGGGAGAAGGGGATATAAGCATAGACGCAACTCCCGGACTCAAACTGATGGAGATAAAAAACAAATGCAGAAGGCTGAAGGCAGAAAAGGGGCTTGACATGGTCATACTTGACTATCTTCAGCTTATGGAGCATGAAGGAAGGGCAGAAAGCCGTCAGCAGGAGATAACATCTTTATCAAGAGGATTAAAGCAACTGGCAAGAGAAATAGAATGTCCGGTGCTGGTACTTTCACAACTTTCAAGGGCGCCTGAGCAGAGAACTGAACACAGACCGATCCTTTCCGATTTAAGAGAATCGGGAGCCATAGAACAGGATGCGGATCTGGTGCTTTTTCTTTACAGAGACGAAGTATATTTCCCCGAGGAAACAGAAAAACCGGGCATATGTGAAGTGAATATAGCAAAAAACAGAAACGGTCCCACCGGAACAGTGGAGATCACCTGGCAAAGCCAGTATACCAGATTCGCAAATAAAGCCGGGAGGTAGTGATGAACAGGATAACAGAAGAAATGAAAGTATATGAAATACTTGATAAGTATCCCAAGCTGGAAAAAATACTTTTGCAGCATGGACTTTTTTGTTCCGGATGTCCCGGGTCAAATACGGAAACCATTCATGAAGCCGCTGAAGGGCATGGGATAGAACCGCATATACTTTTGAAGAAATTAAATGAGGCACTGGAGCAGGACTGATGACATTTGTAAAAAAACACGCAAAGACCGCTTGTCTTACAGATACCAGCGTAGAAAACATTTTCATAAATGATTATATGGTCTCCGCTCCCGGAGACTATGTTAAGATATATCTTCTTACACTTATGTACACGGATCTTGACCGACAGGCAAGCTGTGACGATATTGCCAAAACCCTGCGGCTTTCTCCTGAAGAGGTGGATAAGGCATGGGACTACTGGGAAAAGCAGGGAGTCGTAAGAAAAAAAGGAGATCAAAGGGAATTTGTTGTTTTAAAAGAGCAGCTTTACGGTCAGAAAATTGACGAAAAAAAGGCTTCAGGGCAAAAAGTCGCAGGAGCGATCCTCGAAAACGAAGAGCTCAAAAGTATGTACAAAACCATAGAAAAAACCATAGGAAGACTTTTGAGCGGAACAGAACTAACAGAGATAATAGAATGGATAGAAGAGAACGGGGCAACTCCCGAAGTGATTGCTCAGGCCTATGCTTACTGTGCTGCGAATAAAAAGGACAATGTCAGATATGTGGGGACAGTGGTAAAAAACTGGGCTTCTCAGGGACTCACAAGCGTTCTGGATGTAGAAAAGTATCTGAATGAAAACGACCGGCGCCACTATGTTTACAAAAGAGTTATGCAGGCACTGGGATTTGCAAGGAATGCCACCGAAGAAGAGCGTCGTATAATAGACAGCTGGACAGAAAAAATGGGTTATGGTATAAATGATATACTTGAGGCATGTAAAAAAACCAGCGGTATACCAAATCCAAATATCAATTATATAAATAAAGTGTTGATAAACCGTAATGACGGAAAAAATCAAAGCATGGCGACAGGTGCGGCCACGGTAAAAAGATTTTATGAACATCTGCGTGAAAAAGCTGCGGCTGCGGCTCATGAGAAAACAAAAGAGGTCTACGAAAAAGTTCCTGCCATAAGGGAGATAGATGAAGAAATAAAAGAATGCAGTATAGAATTATCAAAGGTAATGATCTCAGATCGTCAAAACAAAAAGCAGCAAATAAAAAAACTCAGAGAAGAAGGAGAAAGCTTGACCAAAGCCAGAGCTGTTATGCTCACCGAAAACGGTTTTCCCATTGATTATATGGAAATCCATTATCTTTGCGGATTATGCAAGGATACCGGAACAAAAGATTCGGGAGAACAGTGTGTA
>DAIMEC010000069.1:0-5600 GCA_036725465.1 Bacillota bacterium
CTCGATCTCGACTCTGGAGGGGGCTACTATAAGATTCAGTCTGACTTTTTCTTTGTATTCGGGATACTCCTTAAGGAATCTTGCAAAAGCTTTTATCCTCTCAGGTATGCCTTTGCTGTAATCCAGACGGTCTATGGAAAGGATCGTCTTAGTTTCTTTTATCTCGTTGATCTGGAGCACTTCAGGTGCCAGGCCTTTTTTGTTGTATTCTCCTGTAAATCTTTCGTAATCGATACCCATGGGGAACGAGTCCACCCGGACATATTTGTCTTCGTAACTTATGACATTGAGTTTGTCTTCAAGGCCCAGGAGTCTCCTTGTGCTGCTCAAAAAATGTCTCACATAATCATAAGTGTGGAATCCTATCAGGTCTGATCCCAGAAGTCCCTGGAGTATCTCTTCTCTCCATACAAGAAGCCTGAATATCTCAAATGAGGGGAAAGGTATGTGAAGAAAAAATCCCACCTTCGTGGAAGGATATGCCTGTTTTATCAGGGAAGGAAGAAGCATAAGCTGATAATCATGGACCCATATGGTGTCATTCCTGCTGATGGAGGGTTTGATCTTTTCGAAAAACTTCTGATTGACTTCTTTGTAGGCCTCCCATTTCTCGGGATCATATTCCGCCTCCGATGAAAAATAATGAAAAAGGGGCCATATTGTCTTGTTGCAGAAACCGTAGTAATACTGATCTATCTCTTCCTGAGAAAGAAAGACCGGTATGCAGTCATAATTTTCTTTCAGCTTTTTTTCTATGTTCTTTTTTTGTCTTGATGAAATGTCCTCGTCAGAAATGCCGGGCCAGCCTGCCCAGATGCTGTCAGCCTTTTCGTGGTAGCTTTTTAGTCCGGTGGTTAGCCCCCCTATACTTTCGATATACTCGAGACTTTTCCCTTTTCTTTTTACCGTGACCGGTAAACGATTGGATATTATTATTATTTTGCTCATATTGATCACCTCTGGAATATTATTCTGTTAAATCAACAAAATAAAGTTCTCTTGATTATGCTGTATTATACCATACATCCAATACTAATTCCAAATACGTATGATCAAAAAAAATGAAAAACTGCCCGGGTCCCGGCAGATAGAGACAATGCTGCTGCAATAAAAAAGAGCCGGTCATCTGTTCCGGCCGGCTCCTCTGCTATTCTATTATTACGCCGTCCTCATCCACTTTCGGTGGGGCATCGGCCGCCTTACCTTTTGCCGGTCCTTCTGAATGACCTTCATCGGGCTCCTTTGATTTTTTGATCACATCCAGAAGCATGCCTTCTACCTTGTCCGCCGTAGCTTTGTTTTCTCTGAGATATTCTTTGGCATTCTCCCTGCCCTGGCCTATCCTGTCTCCTTCAAAACTGAACCAGGAACCTGCCTTTTCTATTATTTTGGCTTCCACGGCGCAGTCCAGGATGTCGCCTTCCTTGGAGATGCCCTCGCCGTACATTATATCGAACTCAGCCATCTTGAAGGGCGGTGCAACTTTGTTCTTGACTATTTTGACTCTTGTTCTGTTGCCCTTGACACTGTCGCCGGATTTGATGCTCTCTATCCTTCTTACATCAAAGCGCATGGTGGAATAGAACTTAAGCGCCCGGCCCCCGGTGGTCACCTCGGGGTTGCCGAACATTATGCCTACTTTTTCTCTCAGCTGGTTTATGAACACGACGGAAGCATTGGATTTGTTTATGGCTCCTGCCAGTTTTCGCAGGGCCTGGGACATGAGTCTGGCCTGCAGCCCCACATGACTGTCTCCCATATCCCCCTGTATCTCGTTCTTGGGCACCAGTGCCGCCACGGAATCTATCACAACGATATCCAAAGCTCCGCTCCTGACCAGCATCTCGCATATCTCCAGTGCCTGTTCCCCGGTGTCCGGCTGGGAGACCAGCAGTTCATCCACATTGACGCCCAGGTTCTTGGCATATGATGGATCCAGCGCATGTTCCGCATCTATGAATGCAGCCTTGCCGCCCTGCTTCTGAGCCTCGGCTATCATATGGAGAGTAAGTGTGGTCTTGCCCGAGGACTCGGGTCCGAAGACCTCCACTATCCTGCCCTTGGGTATGCCTCCTATGCCGGTGGCTATATCAATACTTATGGATCCTGTGGATATGGCTTCCATGTTCATCTTGATGGAATCGTCTCCCAATCTCATTATGGAGCCTCTGCCGAACTGTTTCTCTATCTGTCCCAAAGCCGCTTCCAGGGCTTTTTCTTTGTCATCTTTATTTATGGCCACTTGTTTATACCTCCGTTTTCATAAGTGCGAACATTTGTTCTTTTTTTATAATATCCTATTTTTGCCGGCAGGTCAAGTATTTTTGCCGATGTTTCCAATTATTTTTCACTGTAAATATTTGGTATTTTTATTATATTCTTACATCAGCATCGTGTCAACATATTTATTTCAAATAAAAGAAATCCTTAACTCTATTTTTTACGTCAAACATATTGTTGTACTGCATTATCTTATACTCTTCAAGATCTGCATCAAAGGGGGATGTCATCACCTGCTGCACTGTTTCCGGATTTGGATTGGAACCGGCAAGAATGTCCTGCTGATTCTCATAAAAAACTCCGTCGGAACCCCAGAAGCCGAAGGCCGTCACCACCGGCACCCTGTCATGAAGCCGCATAAGAAATTTATTGTAGTCCGTCATTTCCATATCCAGGGAGTCCAGCATATACGAAGAAAGGTAGTTCATGCTTATCTTAACGTCTTTTTCTTCAGGTATATCATAGTTGGCCCAAATAACAAATGGCGCACTGTATTTCTGCATAAGACTTTCGGCTGTGAGCTGAGTATCGTTCCCTCCCAGCAGTCTCTTATAAAGGGCTTCGGGAAGTCTTGGCTGGTGATCTCCGAAGAAAACCACCACAGTGGGTTCGTCCACACCCCGGAAATATGTTATCAGTTCTCCTAAGGCCTCATCGCTCATATTGATAAGGTTCAGATATCTGTCCACCTCTTTGTTGCTGCCTTCTTCCGCCGGCAGAAGGTCCGTCGTCACCTCTATGTCCATGTCC
The DNA here is from genome assembly GCA_036725465.1 of Bacillota bacterium. Lineage (GTDB taxonomy): Bacteria > Bacillota > Clostridia > Peptostreptococcales > Anaerovoracaceae > UBA1422. The sequence goes on from DAIMEC010000069.1 coordinate 3,031, forward strand.
ATGGCGGGATCGCTTATGTTGAAGGGACTGTGGTTCTGCATGGTCACATTGAACATATAAAAAGGTGCCTCTGATTTTTTATCGTATTTCTCATAAAGACTTATTATCTTGTTGAAGTGAGATTTGTCGGTGGCAAGACCTCTTACATATGAAAGTTCCTCCGCCACATCTTCAATGGAGATAAAATCTTCGAATTTCAGATATTCGTAAGCCGTGGGCCTGCTGTAACCGTTGGCCTCGAAACTGTGAAAAGCCATGTTCCCCTGATATCCCTGTTTCTCGAGGGTGTTGTTCAGAGAAGGCATATAATCATTAAGAAACAGCTGATAAGGAGTCGCTCCTTCCGGCAGATATGCCATGCTGTTCCCCGTCAAGAATTCGAATTCGCTGTTGGCGGTACCTCCTCCGAAAAACGAAACATAGGATTCCCCCCTGATGGTGTTTTCTTCAAGGCTTTTGAAAAATGGCATTACTTCTTTGTTTGTCGCAAGTCCGGTCCCGACAGCTCCCACATCGGCAAAGGCTTCATCCATTACTATGATCATATTGGGAGTCTTTTCGCTGGCAATGACTTCGGTCTTTGCATCAGCTTCCCCGTCATCCTTTTGGGTATCCTGTGCCTGTTCTTCTTTTTTGTATTTTTCGGCTATGGTTTTTGCCGTCTCCGCCGAATAGTTTTCCGGTTTTTCAACTATAAGTTTCCTTATGCTTCCCACAAGGGTAAGAACTGCTCCGTTGTTATGATATCCCTTCATGGGCCGGAAGGTTTTTATTTCTATACCGAATGTATTTGTAAAAACAGAGAACACAAGTATAAGACATACTGAAACCGCCAGAACGCCGGTCACTTTCAGTCTGGGGAACATTCCCTTCAGTCTTACTTCCTTCAGCTTGCTGACAACCAGACATATGCCGAAACATGCCACAAGGAAGATGAAGGCTCTGTAATTAAGGTAGAATTCATAGTTGCCCGCAACATTGGCTGCGGTGGTAAGAGAGCGAAAGTCCGATGCCAAAAGGGGTATCCCGCGGAACATATAAATGAAATAGTTCATGATCCCGAAAACAGCCACAACGATGACACCGAAGACATAGCCCATTTTCATCCGGCCGGTTATTATGAAGCCCACACCCATTACAGACAGTATGATCATCAGATTAAGAAGAACGAATATAAAATTAACATTTAAGAATTTGGTGTCGTTAAGATATTCGATGGCCACAAATGCGGCGAAGGGCACAGCCTCCAGCATCACAAGGTTTATTATAAAGTTGGTCTTGTCATTGAATCTGTTTCTGAAAAACACCAGTATCAAAAGTACAACGAATATCAAAGAAGTGAAAACGAATTTTTTTAATGCGAAATAAGGTGTCCCGTCATCATAAATATTTGTATAGTACTCCTTATTCAGAAGAAAATATATATAACCCAGTACGATCAAGGCAATGGAAAGTATCATGAACACTTTGCCTTTTCTTTTTTGCGGGATATACCTTGTCTTCAGCCTGCTAAAAAATGAGATTTTTTCTTCCTTATTTTCAGTCATTGCTATTGTTGTCCTTTCCTAATATTTTCCGTACTGTTCTTTTGGCTGCGTTCCCGTCATCCAGGTAGTTGTAGCGAGAGTTGAATGCCATGTATTTTTCATCGGGCACAAACCCGTCTCCAACTTCCTTTACTGCCTGTATCAGCCTGTCTTCTTCTGTTATGATCTCTCCGGGCAGTTCATTTATGTCGATATAAAAACCCCTGATATCGTCTCTGTATTCTTCAAGATCATACATATAAAACAAAATGGGTTTTTTGAGGTTTGCATAATCAAAAAATACGCTGGAATAATCCGTGATGAGCAGATCGGATATAATATAAAGCTCATTTATATCATCATATTTTGAAACATCATATATGAATCCTTCGTACTTCTCAAAATCAATACTGTTGGCCACCAGATAATGAAGTCTGCATAAAAGTATATAGTCTTCCCCCAGTTCCCTTTGGAGTCTGTCCAGATCAAGATGCATATCATAGGTATACCCCAGGCCGGCCACATGCTGGTTGTCTCTCCAGGTCGGGGCATAAAGTATTATCTTCTTTTCTCCCATGTCAGAAATGCCTATACACTCTTTTGTGAAATCCTTGAGTTCTTCATCGTAGTTTGTCAGTATGTCATTCCTGGGATACCCTTCTTCTATTATCACATCTTCTCTGCCGAACTCCTTAAGGTTCCATGCACTTATGAATTTTTCCGTAGCAAAAGAAGACGGCGATATCATCCATGTGAATTTCTCCGCATCTATTTTGTATTTGTCCCATATCTCATCGGTGGAATTCATGGCATTATCGGAATGATCCAGATCATATCCCAGTCTTTTCAGGGGAGTGCCGTGCCAGCACTGGACATATACCTGATCCTTCCCGGGATAGATGTGGTCCAGTACCCTGTAGTTGGTTATCCAGTACTTGGCCTTTGCCAGAGTCTGTTCATATGTCCTGCCATAGGTTTTGATGACTTCAGTGTTTCTGTATTCCTCTTCCATGTATCTGTGGTAAGATGGTTTCTTGAACGACC
>DAIMEC010000070.1:0-5507 GCA_036725465.1 Bacillota bacterium
AAAATAGTTTATAAGTCCCGCCGCAGGATATACCACAAGGGAAGTGCCTCCAACTATAAGAGTATCTGCTTCCGCTATGGCCCTTACAGCACCGTTTATCATTTCTTCCGAAAGACCCTCTTCATAAAGGACCACGTCCGGTTTGACTGTTCCTCCACATTCTCTGCATTTAGGTATACTCCCCTTGCAGTTTTTGGGATCCATTATATAGTCAAGATCATAACCCTCTCCGCAATCCATACAATTGTTTCTGAGGACTGATCCATGCAGTTCAAAAACATTTTTACTGCCTGCCATCTGATGCAGCCCATCTATATTCTGAGTCACCACTGCTTTGAGTTTTTTCTGTTTTTCCAGTAGGGCGAGGGCCATATGTGCTTTGTTGGGTCTGGCCTCCCTGTATATCATGTTATTTTTGTAGTAATCATAGAAAGTTTCGGTATCATCAACAAAAAAACTGTGGGAAATGATCCTTTCCGGGCACATACCATATTTATGCTCAGCATTATAAAGTCCCTGCTCGGATCGGAAATCAGGTATATTGCTTTCCGTCGAAACTCCTGCTCCGCCAAAGAAGACCATATTCGTGCTTTCCTGTATTATCTGTTTTAGCTTTTTATCCATTGTTTCAGCTCCCTTTTTATCGTGTATATTATAACACATTGATTGAGATTTTTTTATTTTAATGCTATAATCCTTTTGTGACCATTTCTATACGAAGGAGGAGTTTATGAATACAAAAGTTCTTAGAAATTTATCATACGGAGTCTATGTGGTTTCATCAATGGACGGGGAAAGACCTACAGGCTGCACAGCTAACAGCATAATGCAGATAACATCATCCCCTCCCACAATTGCCGCCAGTATAAATCATGATAATTATACTAACAGCTGCATACAGAAAACAGGTATGTTTTCCGTATCCATATTAGGCGAAGATATAAATCCCGGCGTGATCGGGCATTTTGGTTTTCAGTCCGGCAAAGATGTCAACAAATATGATGATACTCCCCATGAGATGATATCCGGGATCCCTGTTGTGAAATCAGCGGGAAGTTATCTGATTTGCAAAGTTGTGGATTCCATGGAAACATCGACCCACACTGTATTTCTTGGTGAAATAATAGACGCAGACTTTCTTGAAAACGGCACACCTATGACATATGCCTATTATCACAATGTTATAAAGGGCAAGAGCCCCAAAAACGCACCAACATATATACCTGAGGAGGAAAAGAAAATGAGTGGAGAAAAAGCCATATGGAAATGTACCGTTTGCGGTTATGAGTATGATGAAAACAAAGAAGAAGTAGCTTTCGCAGATCTGCCGGAAGACTGGAAATGTCCGGTTTGCCTGCAGCCAAAAACTAAATTTGAAAAAGTAGAAGTCTAAAACATCCCTTAAGGCAGCTTCTCCTGATCATTAGAATCGATCCGAGGCTGCATTTCAGTAAGATGTTTCCAGTAGCGCACCGGCATGAAGTTTTTCTGACAACGGGCATTGGTGCGCTCTTTTATTGCTGTCGAATCAAAATATTTTTTCCAAAGATCTCTGAATTTTTGTTCGTCTTCGGAAAAAGGCGGCAGTTCACTGCTGAAAAAAGAAGAAATATACCAGCTTCCGCCTGATGCAATAAGGGCTTTGCTTCTTTTTATGTCATGTATGATAAAAGCCTGGTTTTTAAATCTGTCGCAAAAATGACGGGCCAGAAACTCGATGACATCATTATCCGGTTCTACAGCGCTATAATAGACCGGATATTCACAGCTACCCATTGCTGAAAATCTTACCAGTCCTTTCAGCCTGTGGATCTCATTGTTTACTTTTTTCTCTGCTGCCTGAACCGCAAAAACTGTCGGGTCGCCGTGCAGCAAACTTATGCATGACCCTTTTTTGAATCCAAGCCTCAAATAATTAAGTATTTTATTTTCTTTTTCGGGGGCTGAAGACATGAAGACTTTATATATCCTGCCCAGATCGTAGTCGGATATCCTGCGGGCAACAGCATCATATACCCTGTCTGCTTTTTCTTCATCTGTCTCTGTTTCTTTATATCCACCCAACATATGTGACTGATATCCGGCAGCAGGAAATATGCCGGATGCCTTTTCTCCGTAATAATTATGATATATGCATGTCAGGAGTCCCTCGAAAGTTCCGTCATAAAGGTAATCCACCATTCCTGTGTCCTTCCTTTCTTTCGGATATCGGCAGGTTCCCTGCCTTAAACGATGGAATCAGCTGTGTTTCAAACATTGACATCTGTGTACCGCAACTGGTCTGAAGAATTTCTTTTTTTATGTTTTCAGGAAGAAAATTCCTCTCGCCGTAATACTTTCCGGAACAGGTGATGAAATGTCTGGCTCTTTTAAGGACAACTCCTATTCTTTTCAGGTCTTCATATTTCACTGCCGATATTCTTCTCTGCCTGATTATACGCAAAACCGACAGATTACCCACACCGGGAATGCGAAGAAGTTCTTCTTTTGAGGCTTTGTTTATTTCAACCGGGAAAAGGTTCAGGTTTCGCAGTGCCCAGGAAGCCTTAGGATCCAGTTCCGGATCCAGATAAGGATCTCCTTTGGGAAGGATCTCCTCGGAATCAAATCCATAAAACCTCAAAAGCCAGTCTGCCTGGTAAAGCCTGTGTTCCCTGGAAAGAGGAGGCGCAGTCAGCGCATCAGGAAGAAAAGGAGATGAAACCACAGGTATATATGCACTGTAATATACTCTTTTCATTTTGAAAGTATGATATATCTTTTCGCTGACCTTTATTATATCCCTGTCAGAAGAATCATCTGCTCCTATTATTATCTGTGTCGTCTGCCCGGCGGGAGCGAATTCGTTGTTCCTTCTCTGCCCGGGCCTTGGAATGATGTCTCTTCCGTCTGCAGGACTCAAGTAATTCAGTTCTCTGTTGATATCTATTCCCTTAAACATTGTACCCGGCCCCACCAAAGCACGGTTTTCTATGAGAGTATTTGTTATTTGCTTCATGGGTGCGAATATATGCTCCGGCTTTTTTTGAGGGGCAAGGAGCGAAAGGCTTTGGCGACTGGGCAGTTCCGTATTAACACTTAATCTGTCTGCCTCAAGGCCTATCGCATGAACAAGCTCAGAGGATGTTCCGGGTATTATTTTTGCATGTATATATCCTGCAAACCCGTAATTATTTCTTAGTAAACGTAAAGCTTTCAATATTTTTTCGGATGTATGATCCGGGGAGACTTCAACAGCCGAGCTCAAAAAAAGACCTTCTATATAATTTCGCTTATAAAATTCTATCACAAGCCGCGCCAGTTCATCAGGCTCAAAGGATGCCCTCTGTGTATCGGCAGTTCTTTTGTTTAAACAGTATTCACAATTGTAAATACATTTGTTAGTAAACAGTACCTTGAGCAGAGAAATACATCTGCCATCAGCAGACCATGAGTGGCAGCAGCCGGCTATTTGAGTATTGCCTATTCGTCCGTTATTGTTTCTCCCTACGCCGCTTGTGGAGCAGGAAACATCAAACTTGGCGCTGTCTGCCAGTATTTTCAGTTTTTCATATATGTTATCCATATCCTTACACCCTATCCCGAACTTGTGTTTGATTATAACATATAACGAACATATGTTCAAGCCCTGCATGTGTCTCCCCTTTGTTGACATTTGGAAGTCTCAAGATTACTATGAAATAGAGGGGAAAAAATGAAAAAACTCAAAACAGCTCTTGTTTTAAGCGGAGGGGGCGCAAGGGGCAGCTATCAAATAGGAGTATGGAAAGCCCTTAAAAAAATAAGGATAAAACCCGACATAGTCGTCGGAACATCTGTAGGCGCCATCAACGGAGCTATGATAGTTCTGGGTAAATTTTCAGATGCTGCTGATTTCTGGCTTTCGGCAGAGACAGATGAGATTTTTGCTGTTTCATCAAAAAATGACATATCATTCAAAACTCCCGTTAAGATTAGAGTAACCTCCCAATTTTTCGGTATGCCCATGGAAGATGCTTTCGGATATGCAAAGGATATCCTTATTAACGGAGGTGCTGACAGCAGCCGCCTTTTTGATTTGCTGAAAAAGCATATTGATGAAACAAAACTACGCAGATCCCTCACTGATTATGGGCTTGTGACCGTAAGTCTTACAGATCTGAAAAGCCACTATCTTTTTACAGACGACATACCGGTTGGAGAACTGCACGATTTCATTCTGGCCAGCGCTTCATGTTTCCCTGCAGCCAAGTATCACGAGATAAATATAACCAAATATATCGATGGTGGATACGCAGACAATATGCCCGTTGAAATGGCTTTGGAAAAGGGTGCCGAACGCATCATAGCAGTGGATCTTAATGCCGTAGGCAAGATCAGTAAGACTTCACTGAAAAAGGCAGAGGAAAATGCAGAAGAATTTATTCTTATAAGTAGCACTGCAGACCTGGGAAATTTCCTGGTTTTTGACCCGAAGACCGCAGCCCGCAACATGAAACTGGGATTTCTCGATGCAATGAAAGCCTTCGGACGATATGAGGGCAAATATCTTACCTTCAGGAAAAAATCCTTTGGAGAAGTAAAAGTAAAAGAAGCGGATACAGCAGGTCGAATCTTCGGGCTTGATCCTTCAATTCTATACAGCCGGAAAAGTTTTGAGAAGTCCCTTAAAAAGAAGCTGTTTCCGGCTCCTGACCTTCCTGATGACATCAAGAAAATTTCAGACATCAAAAAAGCCCTTGCCGCTCTTTTGGATCATGCAGGTCCGGCAGGACTTACTGTTATCATTGCAGAAGATATAATGAGAAAGGGCGATGAAAGTTATTTTCTAAAGACTCCCGTTAGCAAACTTTTTAAGGATCAAATCATTGCCGCGAATTATATTGCGGGTTCAGGAATGCTTGTCCCTTCCGGTCCTGTATTCGAACATTTTCCCGGCGGGAGTTTTGTATAAGGCCGCTTTGACCGCAGCCGCTATAATCATCCCAACAGCGAACTGTCCTATATTCCATGGCACACCCAGTGCGGCAACCACCCAGTTTCCGTACATGAGACCTTCCGCAACAAAATAGCCCATTACCATGAAAAGTCCGGCAAAAATCATTCCTGCCAGCTGCATAGCCATCATTTGTATGTGACTTCTTTCTTTTTTTGCTGCAAATGCAATAATAAGACCCATTATAAGTGCCATTGATCCTTTTATCACAAGCGTCCAGGGAGCCCACATGGCGAACCCGCCAATTATATCTCCCAGCATTGAACCTACTCCCCCTGCAACAGCTCCGTACTTCCAGCCAAGTATAAGAACACCGAGAAATATCATCCCGTCTCCCAGATGCACATATCCCTGGGTAAATGGTATGGGCACCCGTATCATAATAGTAGAAACTATAATGATACCCATCATCAGTGCCGTAAGTATTATTTTGCTGGTGTTTGTCTGTGCCATATTGACCGTCTGCCCCTCATTGTTTATAATATATCTGTAATATTTAACATTGTAACATAAGAAAAGAGGAAAGGAAATG
>DAIMEC010000071.1:0-5335 GCA_036725465.1 Bacillota bacterium
ACGTTGAGATCATACTAACGATCTTTATGTTTATTTCAGGTGCAAGTTATTATCTTTACTTCCTGGCTTTGCGTAGCGGCATCAGGACTTTTTTGCATGACTCCGAATTCAAACTGTATTCTCTGATTTTTGTATTATTCTCTGTTATGATAGCAACAGGTCTTCTTGTTCAAGGTGAATACGATACATTCGGAGAGGCAATTAGATATTCATCCTTTCAAACCGTTTCTATACTTACAACTACAGGCTTTGCTACTGCAGACTACATATTCTGGCCGACTTTCTGTCAGATAACTCTGCTTTTACTTTTCTTCATCGGAGGATGCTCTTCTTCAACCGCAGGAGGCATAAAAGTAATAAGAGTATTTGTGCTGATAAAACTCATAAAAAGAACCATCGGAATGAAGCTGCATCCAAGCGCAGTTGTGACTGTTAAAGTGAATGATAATAAAATACTTCCGGGAGATACGGTTTCCGGCATTGCCAGTTTTGTCTTTCTTTATATTTTTCTTATTTTCGCAGGGAGCATACTGTTGTCCCTTGAAAATATAGATTTGCTGACATGTTTTACTGCTACTGCATCTTGCATTGGCAATATCGGTCCGGCCTTCGGCGAGGTGGGACCAATGCTCAACTACAGCTTTTTATCAGAAGGCTCCAAAATGCTTTTATCCTTCATGATGATTGCCGGAAGACTGGAACTTTTTACGCTTATCATGCTTTTTTCCGGGAAATTCTGGAATCCATATCACTAGAGGTACAAAAATGTATTTTCATGCACGCACCATAGCCAGAATAACAGGATTGATAATGACCATTACAGGACTTGCCATGATCCCGCCATTTTTGTTTGCACTTTATTACAGCGACTCTAGTACAGCCCTTGCTTTGGGTGTATCATGCATGGCATCTGTGATTCCCGGCGCTTTGATGTACTTCTTTCTTAGAGGCTCAAAAAAAGGTTTGCAGGTCCGCGACGGTTATCTTACTGTTACTATTTGCTGGGCCGTCTGTTCCCTTTTGGGTGCTTTGCCTTACTGGCTTTCCGGGCAGGTTCCTTCTCTCATAGATGCATTCTTTGAGTCATGTTCGGGCTATACAACCACCGGAGCCACCGTCCTTATAGAACGCAACCTTACCCACGGCCTTCTTCTCTGGAAAGCTGTTACCCACTGGCTTGGAGGAATGGGTATACTTGTTTTTATAATAGCAGTACTTCCTGCCCTCGGTGTCGGCGGTCATAAGATAGCCTCTGCCGAAGCTCCCTGGGCCTCCCTTAACAAAATAGCTCCCAGAACTTCAGATCTTGCAAAACTGCTTTATCTCATATATATATCTTTTACTTTGATGGAATTCGCTCTGCTGAGTCTCAGTAAAATGAGTCTCTTTGAAGCTGTTATTAATTCTCTTGGAAGCGTAAGCACGGCCGGTCTCCTTCTTCATCCGGACGGCGTTGCTTTTTATGATAGTTTCTACGCGGAGATCGTCATATCTGTTTTCACCATTCTTTCTTCCGTGAACTACATGATGTATATATACATAATAAAAAGGAACTTCAGGGATCTGAAAGACAACGTGGAAATAAAAGTTTTTTTGGGTATAATCGCTTCTGTAACACTTTTGATAACTGCAAGCCTAAGGATCTCAGGCACCTATGATTCTTTGTTCACAGCCTTCAGGCATGCGTTTTTCCAGGTGACTTCCATTTCCACCACTTCAGGATACACCATTGGGGATTTCGATGTTTGGCCTGCCTTTTCCAAGGCTTTGCTGTTCACTCTTTTCTTTATAGGCGGCTGCGCAGCGGCCACCAGCGGCTCAATAAAGGTGATCCGCATAATCATCATGTTCAAACTTATAATGAGGGGCTTTTACAAAAGACTCCATCCTCTTGCTGTTCGTGCCGTAAAAATAAAGGGCAAAAATATCTCTGCCCCCATGGTTTCATCTGTTACTTCATTCATCATATTATATTTCATCTTGTATCTTTTCTCTGTTGTGGTTCTTTCATTCCAGGGCCTTGATATGGAAACCACTCTAAGTTCTCCTGCAGGCCTGATGTCAAACATAGGTGTCGGCTTCGGTCAAGTAAGTGAAGGTGATTTCAGCTGTTATTCGGCTCCGCTAAAGCTTTATATGTCCCTGCTGATGGTGGTGGGCCGTCTTGAAATCTTTACCGTTTTTCTGCTTTTCGTTCCTTCTTTTTGGAACCCCAACAGATCCAATACCCGTTGATCAGATCATATCAAAATTTATTTCCCTGTCTTCAATACTTACAGATCTTACTCTTATATCTATTGTATCGCCAAGGGAATAGGTTTTCCCCTTTCTTCTTCCGCATACCCTGTGTCCCGCGGGATCATATTCATAATAATCATCGAAAAGCTGCGAGAGCTTTATCATGCCTTCAACGGTATTTTCAAGTTGTACATATATGCCGTAATTTGTAACTCCGCTTATTATACCGCTTTTTTCCTCTCCCACATGATAAGACATGTACTCCGCTTTTTTCATCTTCTCCGCTTCCCGCTCAAGTTCTATTGCCTGTCTTTCCTTTGCAGATGAGATCTCCGCCGCTTCTTTGGTCAAACGCTTGTATGCTCTGGTTTTTTTTGCTGCAACTTTTGCATCGGGCCCGGCTGTTCTTTCAGCCGAAGACATAAGTTCCCCCTTTAGCCAGCTTTTTATTATTCTGTGTATCATCAGATCCGGGTAACGTCTTATGGGCGAAGTGAAATGACAGTAGTATTTAAGAGCCAGGCCGAAATGTCCCAGACATTGGGTATTATATTCTGCCTTTTGCATGGATCTGAGCATAACGGTACTGATAATGTTTTCATTTGCACCTCCGGAAATGCTTTTTAATATCCGGGAAAGGGTCTTTGGCTTTATGTCCTTTGTCCCTCCTTCCGGGTATATTCCGAATCCTTTTAAGAACAACATCAGTTCTGTAATATTGTCCGGAGAAGGTTTTTCATGGATCCTGTAAACAAAGGGGATTTTTAAAAGTGCAAAATGCTCTGCGATCACCTCATTTGCCTTTAACATGAATTCCTCTATCAGCTTATTGCCGCTCCTTCTTTCGCAGGTGCTGACCTCCACCGGTATACCTTCTTTATTAAGGGTTATGTGTGCTTCTTCAAGGTCAAAGTCCAAGCTGCCTCTCATATCTCTTCTTTGCTCAAGAATTTTTGCCAGTTCATGCATTTTTACTATGCTGTCATACACTCCGGATGGACCGCTGTCATACTTTTTTATAAGCTCTCTGCTGTTTTTTTCCAGCATATCGGAGACATCCGTGTATACCATTCTGGCCTTGGAATTGATAATGCTTTCGTAGATTTCGTGCCTTATCACTTCCCCTGCTTTGTCTATTTCCATATCCACAGAAATGCAAAGTCTGTCTTCAAGGGGATTCAGGCTGCATATTCCGTTGGAAAGTTCGGCAGGAAGCATAGGCACCACCTGGTCTATGACATATATACTTGTGCCTCTTTTCAGAGCCTCTTTATCAAGTGCACTGCCTTCTTTTACATAGCTGCTCACATCTGCAATATGGACTCCCAGAAGGTAATTCCCGTTTTCCAGCATATCTATCGATACTGCATCATCGAAATCCTTTGAATCGGCACCGTCGATGGTGAAAATCATCTTATCTTTAAGATCTCTTCTTTCCTCTTTATCTTCTTCTGTGATACCTTTTGCGAACAGTTTTTTTGCTTCACTGGCTGCTTTTGAAGGAAATTCTTCTGTAATGCCATACTGTCTTATCAGAGATCTTATATCTCCTCCCGGCTGACCGCTCCTGCTTATTATCTGTTTTATCCTGCCCTGGGCACTATCTGTTCGGCTGGGATATTTTATTATCTCGGCAACGACCTTGTCTCCTCTTTCCGCACAGTAAAAATCCTTTTTCTTTACAAAAATATCTTCATTTAGTCTCCTGTCATCCGGGATCACAAAGCCAAACCTGCCGTTTTTTTCAAAGGTGCCTACGACTTCGGAAACAGAACGGGAAAGTATCCCGGCAACTATTCCTTCCGGAGAATTCTTCCAAAGACGGGCAGGAATAAGCTCGACTTCCACCAGGTCGCCGTTCATGGCGCCATTCATGTCTTTGCCGGAAATAAATATATCTTTCTCTTCTTTTATTCCGCTTGCAGTTTCCGTTATCACAAAACCAAAGCCTCTTTTATGTTTCTGTAATGTACCTGTCACTCTTTTCATGTTTTTTCTTTTCTTCATTCCTTTTTACCTCTTTTTCATATCTTTGGTTTGTATGGATTATACGTCTTCTGCAACAACTATGCAAATCCACATCACATATTTACCTTGCATAGTCAATGTAAGCAGGTCTCTTATAAAAAAGCAGGCCCTCAAAATGCACGGGCCTGCCAGGTTATTCTTGTTATGACTGATATCAATTATCAGATCAGTCCTCCCACAGCTACAAATACCGGTGCAAATACAACGGATACTATAGTCATGAGCTTGATAAGGATGTTTATCGAAGGGCCCGATGTATCCTTGAAAGGATCTCCCACGGTGTCTCCAACTACACCGGCTTTGTGGGCTTCGCTGCCCTTGCCGCCATGATGTCCCTCTTCAATATATTTTTTTGCATTGTCCCATGCTCCTCCTGCATTGGCCATCATTATTGCCACCAGTACACCGGCTGTCAGGGATCCTGCCAGCATTCCGCCCAAAGCCTGGGTGCCCAGCACCAGCCCCACAGCCAGGGGTGCGATTATGGCCAAAAGGCCCGGCGCTACCATCTCCTTCAGTGCGGCCTTTGTTGATATGTCAACACACCTTGCATAATCGGGTCTTGATGTTCCTTCCATTATGCCGGGGTCATTCCTGAACTGGGTCCTTACTTCTTCTATCATCTGGTGTGCTGCCTTGCCTACCGAGTTCATGGTCATTGCAGAGAACAGGAAAGGAAGCATCCCACCAATGAACAGACCCACTATAACTATCGGTTCCAACAGGCTTATCACTTTAAGATCTGTAACAGTAGCATAAGCTGCAAACAGGGCCAAAGCTGTCAGTGCGGCAGAGCCTATTGCAAAACCTTTTCCTATGGCTGCCGTAGTGTTTCCTACTGAATCCAGTTTGTCTGTTATACCTCTTACATCTTCGGGAAGATCTGCCATTTCGGCTATGCCTCCGGCATTATCCGAAACCGGTCCGTATGCGTCGACAGCCACTGTCATACCTGTCGTTGAAAGCATCCCTACTGCCGCCAGTGCGATGCCGTAAAGCCCTGCTGCTTCATAGGCTATATATATGCCCGCTGCGATGAACATTATCGGCCATACGGTAGAATGCATGC
>DAIMEC010000072.1:0-5314 GCA_036725465.1 Bacillota bacterium
CTCTCCCGAAATAACTGTTCTTGTTCCGTTGCTGTCCGAAACCGTTACTGTCAGGTAGAATATCTCCTGCTTTGCTTTTGAATAACTTATATCGACTGCTATGGTTGAAGTTCCGCTTCCCTTGCTGACTTTTATGTTTATGGAAGATCCTTTTTTTACTTTTGTGCTTGGTTCATACTGCTGCCACATCACTTGGCCTTTTCCGTATGAATCACTGTTGCTGTATGAAACACTGCCCACCTTGAAGCCCGCATCTATTATGGCCTGCTTTGCGGCATCAAGACTTTTACCTGTGAGAGAAGGCACTTCCGCTTTGTCTTTTTCCGACCCGTCACTCAAGACAAGATTTATATATGAGCCGGGTTTGGTTTCCTCGCCTGCTCCGGGATCCTGTTCTATAACTGTCCCTTCTTCTTCACTGCCCGATTTGGTGGTTATGTTACCGACTTTGAATCCGTATTTTTTTATGAGTTGTTTCGCTTCTTTTTGTTTTTTGCCTATGAGATTGGGCACTGTGCCCTCTTCCGCCCCTTTACATATGTTAACTGTTACCACGGATCTCTTCTTGACCATTGTTCCTTTTTCGGGATCTGAAGAAACAACTTCTCCGACCTCGTATTTCGAACTGTACACCAGATCCCCCTCTTCGATCCTGAGTCCCAGTTCGTCCAGTTTGTATTCCGCCTCTTCATATGTCATCCCTCTGAGATCCGGTACTTTTATATCTGCTTTGCCTAAAATCCCCATTGCGAATCCCGCTGCCACCAGTCCGCCGATTACTGCTACGGCTATGGCGATTATTATTATCATTCTTTTTTTCCTGTTTCCGTTCTTTTTGCCGGAATCTGTCACTTTTTTTCTCAGCTGTTCCGCAACTTCATCATTCTCTTCTTCATATCTCCTTCTTTCGGGCTCAATTGCTGAATTCCCGACTATACGCGTAACGAACTCTATATTGTTGAGCTGGTCAACCATTTCTTCCGCTGACGAAAATCTGTTGGGCTGATACTTATCCGTGGCTTTCATTACTATCTGTTCAAGTCTGGGAGGTATTCCGGGAACTATCCCGGATGGAGGTGTGATATCGTTGTTTATATGCATAAGCGCAACGCTTACCGGATTGTCTCCGTCAAAGGGGACTCTTCCCGTCAGCATTTCATACATAACTATTCCCAGGGAATAGATGTCTGATTTTTCATCCACATACCCCCCTCTTGCCTGTTCAGGCGAAAAATAATGGACAGACCCCATTATTGCTTCCGATGTATTCCCAACTATTGTGGTGGAAGTAACAGCTTTTGCAATACCAAAATCGGTTATTTTTGCGACACCGTCTTCTGTAAGAAGAATGTTGTGAGGCTTGACATCCCTGTGTATTATATTGTTTTTATGAGCAGCGGAAAGCCCTGATGCGATTTGCTTTGTCAGTTCTATAACTCTTTTGTAAGGAAGCGGAGCCTCTTCTTTTATGACGCTGCTCAAAGTTTTTCCTTCAACCAGTTCCATAACGATATAATTGATGCTTCCTTCCCGTCCCACATCATACACATTTACTATATTGGGATGCGAAAGGCTGGCAGCGGCATGAGATTCTTTTCTGAAGTTTTCCACAAACTTGGCATCCTTCACGAATTCAGGCTTGAGTATCTTGACCGCTACAAAACGGTTAAGCAGTCTGCATTTCGCTTTGTAGACAACAGCCATACCTCCGTCACCTATTTTTTCAAGCAATTCATATCTTCCTGCAATGACCTTACTGCTCATTATTTTCTCCTCCATCGATTTTTATACATATCACTGTTATGTTATCTCTTCCTCCGGCTTTGTTGGCGGCTTTTATCAGTTCATCGGTCAAGACCGGCATATTCTCTTCTTTCTTTATTATCTTTTCCATCTTATTATTGTCCAATTCTCCGTAAAGCCCGTCCGTGCAAAGGAGTATAATGTCTCCTTTATCAAGATCCGTGCTGTAAAAATCCGGAGCTATTTCTTTTTCTGCTCCCAAAGCCTTTGTTATCATATTGACTTTCTGATGTCCCTTGGCTTCTTCTTCGGTTATTATCCCCATCTTTATCAGCGAATTCACGTATGTGTGGTCCTCGGTCAGCTGGGAAAGAGTCCCTTTTGAAAAAATATAAGCTCTGCTGTCTCCCACATTTGAGATATATGCTCTGTTACCCTTCATATGGCATACGACCAGCGTTGTGGCCATTCCTTTGTTTTGCTCATATTTTTCGGCCAGATCATAAACATTTTTATTTGCTTCTTCCATGCAGTCTTTAAAATACTCACTGATCTGTTCCTCAGAAAACATTTCTGCAAGAGAATTTTTTTTGATGTGTTCGGCCACAGAGGTCACAGCTGTTCTGCTGGCCAGTTCGCCGGCATTATTGCCACCCACACCATCCGCAACGATGTATACTTCTTCTTTTGGCATAACAAAACAGGCATCTTCATTATTCTTTCTTTTTATTCCTTTGCTGCTTTTGAATCCTATTTGTATCATGCTTTTTCTTTTCCTTTTTTACTCAAAAAGATCGTCGGTTTTTTTCATCAGACAAATATAAAATCCATCGGTATCATCCACATTGGGCAGGAATTGAACTGTTTCTTCCACTATGAAAGACGGCACTTTTCTTATAAAATCACTTATGACTCTTTCGTTTTCATAGGGATTGATCGTGCATGTACAATAAATAAGCTTCCCGCCCGGTTTTACATAACTTGAAGATGCGGATAAAATGGCCAGCTGCTTCCCGGGCAGTGCCTGTATCTCTGCAGTTTCTTTTTTGTATTTTATCTCCGGTTTTCTCCTGATCACACCAAGCGCCGAGCAGGGTGCATCCACAATCACTCTGTCCGCTTTTCCCGCCATGGAAGAATCGACTTTTGTGGCATCCCATGTTCTTGTCTCTACGATATTGATCCCCAGTCTTTCTGTTTCTCTGTTTATTATATCAAGCTTTCTCCTGTAAATATCAGAGGCCAGAACGATACCTTTGTTATTCATCCTTTCTGCGATGGCAAGAGTCTTTCCTCCCGGGGCCGCGCATACATCCATTATTGTTTCCCCGTGTCTTGGATCAAGTATCTGGGCCACCATCTGTGATGCTTCGTCCTGCACGGAAAACATACCGTTCTTGTAGAACTCAGTCTTGAGCAGATTCTTTCCTTTTACATGAAATGCATTTTTGCTATGCCTGCCTTCTGTCACAGTGTATCCGTTTTTTTCCAGGTTTTTTACCAGATCCTCTTTCATTACCTTCAGCCAGTTCATTCTTATTGTCACATCCGGACTTTCATTTCCGGCTTTGAGCAACTCTTCAACAAATCCGATATCAAAACTTTCAAGCCAGAGTTTTATGATCCATGGTTCATATGAATATTTCACAGAAAGATATTTTATCTCATCTTCATTTCTGTCGGGAAGTTTTATTTTATATTTATCTCTTATATAAGATCTTAATACACCGTTTATAAAGTTTTCTCTGCCCCTTGAAAATTTCTTTGCCAGTATAACACTTTCGTTTACAGCTGCATACTCCGGCACCGAGTCCATTTTGGCCAGCTGGTATATGCCCATCCTCAGTATAGTAAGGTCGCTGGTCTTGATTTTTGCGGCTCCACTGGGCACCAGGCTGTCTATTACATAGTCAAGCAGCATTTTGTTTTCAAGAACGCCGTATACAATCTCTCTGACGAAGGAGGCATTATCCGGTTTCCCGCATATTATCTGATGATTAAGTGCTATATTCGAGTAGGATTTTTTTGTTTCCACATCAATAAGTGTGTTGTATGCTGTTTTTCTGTTTGCGTCCATTCTAATTACGCCCCCTTATCAACAATATTCTTAATAGATTCGCCACTGCTACAGCCAGGGCTGCCACATACGTCATAGCTGCCGCCGAAAGGACCTTTTTGGCTCCGCCTGTTTCTTCGGGCAAAACTATACCCAGTTCTTCCAGCTGAACAAGTGCTCTTCTGCTGGCATTGAATTCCACAGGCAGCGTTATAGTATGAAAAAGTACAACTCCAACGAAAGCAAATATTCCTATATTAAAAATCAGGTTTCCCTGGGAATAATAACCTGTCTGTATCACTATCAGCCCTATTATCAAAAGAGGCCAGGAAAGCCCGGATACGATGCTTACCGGAAGGGCAATCACGTTCCTTATACTAAGAGGTACATATTTTGAACCATGCTGTATCGCATGGCCCGACTCATGAGCCGCTATTGCCAGAGAAGCAATGGAAGTGCCCTCATACACATCGGGTGAAAGACGCATTTTCTTTTTGCGCGGGTCATAATGGTCTGATAATCTTCCTTTTCCCATTTCCACCGAAATATGATCAAGTCCGTTGGAATCAAGTATCTTTCTTGCTGCAGCGGCTCCTGTTATGCCATTTCTTCCGGCTACCCCTGAGTAATTGTTATAAGCGGAATTCATCCGACTCTGTGCTATAAATGCAAAAATAATGGCCGGTACCAGCAGTATAAAAGTCGGATCAAACATTCCGAAATACATATGTTTTTTACCTCCAAAACACCAAGTTACATTTTAACCCAAAACCGTCATTATTTCAATGCTGTTACCTCTCAAAAAATCCTTTACGGGCATTTTTTTCCTGCCGGGCATCTGCATTTCCCCTACAAGGAGCAGTCCTTTTCCCGCGGCGATACCTATTCCTTTTTCGGAAACACTAATCACCGTTCCGGATCTTTTCCCACCACAGTCTTCTTCGTCAAATGCTTCTGCCTTCCATATTTTCATCATTTCACCTTTATGGAAGGTGTAGGCACCGGGCCAGGGATCGAAAGCTCTAATGATTCTTTCTATTTCAGAGGGATCTTTGGAAAAATCTATTTCCGCTTCTTTTTTATGTATCATAGGTGCATATGTGGAAAGACTGTCATTTTGGGGTTTTTTGACTATATCTCCTTTTTCCATTGAAATTATTGTTTCTATAAGAAGCTTTGCCCCCATAACGGCCAGCTCATCATGTAGCTGTCCCGAAGTTTTACGGTCGATCTCTGTTTCCGCTGCAGAAAGTATATCTCCCGTGTCAAGTCCTTCTTCCATACACATTATGGTGACACCTATATACCGTTCTCCGGCAAGTATTGCTCTCTGTATGGGTGCTGCCCCCCTGAATCTGGGCAAAAGGGATGCATGTATATTGACACATCCGCATCCCGGCATATGAATGATCTCTTCCGGCAGGATCTTTCCGTATGCCGCCACCACGATCAGATTCGGAGATGTATTCTTCAATTTATCAAAAAAAACCCGGTCTGTCGTTATGTTTTCGGGTT
>DAIMEC010000073.1:0-5307 GCA_036725465.1 Bacillota bacterium
TGACAAGGAGACAGTATACAATGAAGATCCCTGTCTTGTGGCAAAAGAATTCCGCCGTGCAGGAGCTGAATATCTGCATATAGTAGATCTTGACGGAGCCGACAAGGGTAAACCTGTGAACTTTGAAATAGTAAGCAAAATCGCAGAAGAGACGGATATGTTCATTCAGGTGGGAGGCGGAATAAGAAATGAAGAGAGAATAAAAAAGCATCTCTCCTGTGGTGTAAACCGTGTGATACTGGGCACTGTGGCTGCCGAAAACCCTGAATTCGTAAGAGAAATGGTCCGGAAATACAAGGATAAAATCGCGGTAGGGGTTGATGTGCGGGATGGGAAAGTTGCTGTAAACGCCTGGAAGGAAGTGACGAATATAGACGGAATGGAGTTTTGCAGAAAGCTTCGTGATATGGGAGTAAAGACTGTTATATATACGGATACTTCCAAGGATGGGGGGCTTGCAGGTACCAACATGGAAGCATACAGAGAACTGAAAAAGATAGAAGAGCTTGATATAATCGCAGCCGGCGGAATAAGGTATGAAAGGGAACTGACTGCTTTAAGGGGTATGGTCAAAGGAGCGATACTGGGCAAAGCACTTTACAGTGACAAGCTTTCCCTGAAAAGATGTCTTGAACTTGTGGGAAGCAATGTGGGGATGGACGGAATAGAAAAAAAAGAAATAAACTGGAAGGGACACTGATGATAAGCAAAAGAATAATACCCTGTCTTGATGTAAGGGACGGAAAAGTCGTAAAGGGGAGAAAATTCGACAGCATAAAGGAAGTGGCCGATCCTGTTTCGATGGCAGCTTTCTACAACGAGGCGGGAGCTGATGAGCTGGTATTTTATGATATAACCGCAAGTTTTGAGAAACGTAAGCTTTTTAATGAGATATTGAAGGAAGTGGCTTCGAAGATATTCATCCCTCTTACTGTAGGAGGCGGAATAGATTCACTTGAGGATTTTGATACAGTATTAAAATGCGGTGCTGATAAGGTCAGCGTCAACAGCGGTGCCATAAAAACCCCCGGCATTATAGATGCGGCAGCGAAAAGATACGGAAATCAGTGCGTAGTGCTTTCCATGGATGTCAAAAGAGTGGACGATAAATTCATAGTTTTTTCCATGGGAGGCCGTGAAAACACAGGAAAAGAGGCGGCTTCCTGGGCTATTGAAGCAGTTTCAAGAGGGGCCGGAGAACTGGTAATAAACAGTATTGACACTGATGGGGTAAAGGACGGTTTCGATATAGAGATGCTTTCTGCTTTGGCTTCAAAGGTTTCTGTCCCGGTGGTGGCTTCGGGGGGGGCCGGGAAAATGGAAGATTTCGCCGATCTTTTTGAGAAGACCGGAGTCGAGGCGGGTCTTGCCGCCAGCATATTCCATTTTAGAGAAGTGGAAATATCCGATCTGAAAAAATACTTAAAAGAAAAAGGTGTTGAGGTGCGCATATGAATCTTAAATTTGATGAGAAGGGACTTATACCCGCCATAGTACAGGATCATAAAAACGGGCAGGTGCTCACACTGGCATATATGAACAAAGAAAGTCTTGAAATAACCATAAAAGAAGGAAGGACCTGTTTTTGGAGCCGCAGCAGGAATGAACTCTGGAGAAAGGGCGCTGCAAGCGGCAACTATCAGGAAGTGGTCGGCATCAGGGCGGATTGTGACAAAGATGCTCTGGTCATAGAAGTCATAAAAAACGGGCCGGCATGTCATACAGGAAAAGAAAGCTGTTTTTTCAATGAAATATTTGATGCGGACAGAACCAAAACGGATCCGGAAAGATCTGCGGAAAATGGATTCTCGTGGCATGCTCTTTATAAAACAATAAGTCAGCGAAGAAAAAATCCCAGAGAAGGCAGTTATACCAGCTATCTTTTTGAAATGGGTATGGAAAAGATACTAAAAAAGATAGGCGAAGAAAGTACAGAGGTCATAATAGCTGCTGGCAAAAAAGATAAAGAAGAAACTGTTTACGAAATCGCTGATCTGGCTTATCATGTAATGGTGATGATGTCAGAGATGGAGATCGAACCTGAAGAAATAACTGCAGAACTGGCGAAAAGACATGTAATAGACAGGAAGAAGAAACAGGAAAGAATGGGCTAGGTACCATTCTGCTGTCGGGTGTAAAGGGCGATAATATATGAAAAAACAGATGAGATCCAAAACAAAAAAAATGCCGGCCATTTTGGCTTTGATCATCGCTGCCGTTCTTTTGCAGGCAGGATGTGGAACAGAAGAGGAAATATCAGATACGGGATTTTATCTTGATACCACATGCACAATAACCCTTTATGACATCAATAAAGACGAAGGAGAAAGACTAATAAAAAAATCCTTTGACATATGCGAAAAATATGAAAGACTTATGAGCAAAACAATAAAAGGCAGTGATATTGACAGGATAAACAGGGCAGAGGGAAGTCCTGTTTCAGTAAGTCCCGAAACCATAAAAGTAATAAAGGAAGGGATGAGAATGGGTAAATTGTCCGGAGGCAAATTTGATATAACCATAGGAAGAGTGACGGAACTCTGGGATTTCAACAGCGACCGGGCGGAAGTCCCTGCTGACGAAAAGATAAAAGAAGCCGTTGAAACCGTTGACTACAGAAAAATACAAACAGAAGGAAATACAATCACTCTTGAAGACCCGGCAGCAAAACTGGACCTGGGGGGCATAGCCAAGGGCTACATAGCTGACAGAATAACAAAAATGCTGGTTAAAAACGGAGCTGAAAAAGCAATAATAAATCTGGGAGGAAATGTGGTCGCTATAGGAGAAAAAGAAGAAAATACTCCATGGAACATAGGAGTGGAAAGACCTTACAGCGACAGGAGCGAAGTGATCGGCGTGGTTGAAGCTGTGGATAATACTGTTGTCACATCAGGCATATATGAGCGTTTTTTTGAAAAAGACGGAAAGAAATATCATCATATCCTGGATCCGGAAACGGGATACCCGGCACAAAGTGATCTTGAAGCTGTGACGGTGAAAGGACCTTCGGGCAGTTCCATGGAATGTGATGCAATCAGTACAGTGTGCATACTGATAGGCGAAAAAAAAGCAAAAAAAATTATTGAAAGCATGGATGGTATGGAGGCTCTTTTTATAAACAAAAATAACAAGGCAACGCCGACTAAAGGCCTGTCTTTTGTAATTCAATAAACTGCTTTGCAGCTCTCGGAGTACGACCGTTTGTTCTTATGGCATGAGCTTCGGCCTTTTTGAAAAGCTCTTCGTCGGACATATCAAGGCCGTATTTTTTTGCAAGTTCTTTTGTTATATAAAGATAAGTATCTTTGTCGGGCTTCTGGAAAGCAACGGTAAGACCGAACCTGGCAGCAAGACTCATTGTTTCCTGCAGGGTCTCGTTTATGTGAAGATCATCCCCCTGTCTTTCGGCGGAAGTTTCTTTTAGGAGGTGGCGTCTGTTACTGGTGGCATATATTAGAATATTACTGCTTCTTGAAACCGCACTTCCCTCCAAAATAGCCTTAAGCGAGGAAAAATTTTCGTTGTTGCCGGAAAAACTGAGATCATCTATATATATTATGAATTTAAGAGGATTTCCGGAAAGTTTTTCGGTGACTTTGGGGATATCAAAAATCTGACTTTTCCTTATTTCCACCAGCCGCAGCCCCTTGGGCGCATATTCATTTACGATCGCTTTTATTGTTGAGCTTTTGCCTGTACCGGCATCACCGTAGAGAAGCATGTCACTGGCTTCTTTGCCTTCAAGAAAAGCCTCGGTATTTTTTATTACCTGTTCTCTTTCTTTGCGGTAACCGAAAAGATCCGAAAGAGACTGATTGTCGGGGAACAATATGGGAATAAATTCTCCGTCTTTTACAGAAAAAGATCTGTATTTGGCAAAAATGCCGAATCCTTTAACGGGAAGTTTTTCGATTTGTTTTTTATATTCTCCTTTGAGATCACAATGGGAGGTTTCCCATTCCGGCAGAAAACCGTGATAACCTATGGCGGATTTGATATCCGGGACCTTGAGCTGGGAAATTTCCTGGAACAGTTCCAGCTCGGCATAAAGACAGCTCTCAATGGTAGGCGAGATCTCTTTCCCGGCGGATTTTTGTCTTATATAAAGATTGTCGTCATTAAGGATAAGGGATTTTATGTATTTGCTCAGATCAGGGGTTTTTTCGTACAGAGCGGAAATAAAAGAGGAAAAACATGAAATCACCTGTCTTTCATCCTCGCTTTCTTCTGTCAGCAAAAATAATGTCCTGAGTTTTGCAATAACAGGATCATCCAGAAGTTTTCTGAATATGGCCAGGGTCTCCAGCCTCATGCTCAGTTCCGAAAATTTTCTTCTCATCTAATCAAATCCTTCATTAAATCCTTTTATGTTTTAGCTGTATATAGCAATTGCCGAGTCTTTTTATGAAGCGCTTTGGCATATGATAACGATATTATGATAACACTTTTTTTGCAAATACTCAAATCGGGAAACTATGATATAATATTGCCCATGAGAGAAGAAATAAAGAGAAAACTAAAAGAAAAAGCCGAAAAGGATTATAAGGAATTCAACACAAAACTCATACCCGGGATAGATAAGAAAAGTGTCATGGGAGTAAGGATGCCAGATGTCAGAGCACTGGCAAAACAGATCGCCAAAGAAGACTTCAGAAAATTCATGGATGAGATGGATGAGGCGGAAAATCCCTGCTATGAAGAAAAACTTATTTACGGGATGGTAATAGGGTATGCAAAGATAAATGATGATGAGCGTTTTGATCTGATCAGGCGGTTTGTCCCATATATAGATAACTGGGCATTATGTGACAGTGTGGACAGCACATACAGATTCATAAGAAAAGACCCCGAAAAAGGGTTTGATTTTTTGAAGACATATCTTGATTCGGATAGAGAATTCGAAAAAAGATTCGGGACGGTCATGCTTCTTGCACACTATGTAAACAATGATGATATAAATGAAGTTTATCTGCCAAAAGTCATAGAAGAGATGAAACTTCTGGGCAGGGATCAGCCTTATTACGCAATGATGGCTGTTGCCTGGACACTTTCTGTGTGCTATATAAAAAACGGAAAACTGACTGTTGGGCTGCTTTCCGGTGACGGCTTGGACCATATAACCCGCAAAAAAACCATTCAAAAGATAAGGGAATCTTTCAGAGTATCGGAAGAAGAAAAGGAGAACCTGAAAAAACTCATAAAGGCATAAAGTAATAATAGCGAAGAAACAGGGCAATGATAAGAGGAACAGGGTCTGTAAAGTAGATATGAAAAAAAGAGGCCATGAGAATAATGTTTCTGCTA
>DAIMEC010000074.1:0-5252 GCA_036725465.1 Bacillota bacterium
CTTGAAAAAAATCCGGGATTCAGGTTTTCTCTGGGTCTGGCAAAAAGAGGGCTAATGGGATTCATCTACGGAGACCTTTTCATGCGCATGCTTTATGCCGTAAGACCTTATGAATCATATCCCGGGTCTGCCAATGCCCTTTTCGAAAAATGGTCAAGGATAGCCCTAAGAAACGTGACCAGCGGCAGCATCGTAAGGTTCAGGATGATAATAAAAAAAATGGTAAAAGAATTCGATGAACTGCCCATAAAAGAAAATCTGAAAAAACCGAAGGTCGGCGTTGTGGGAGAGATACTGGTAAAATATCATCCCACTGCCAACAATGATATAGTCGACGTAATTGAAAAAGAAGGCGGTGAAGCGGTAGTCCTTGACCTGATAGACTTCTTCCTTTACGGTATGTACAGTAAGCAGTTCAATTATGAACAGCTTTCCGGCTCGTACAAACAGATGATGGTCAACAAGGCGGCCATAAGTTTCATTGAATCAATAAGAAAACCTGCCAGAAAAGCTCTTGCGGAAAGCAAAAGATTTGAAGAGCCGCTGCATATTGAAGAGATAGCCGCAAAAGCCCAGGAAATAATTTCTCTGGGGAACCAGTGTGGAGAAGGCTGGCTCCTTACGGGAGAGATGGTGGATCTTATAGACAGTGGAGTCGAAAATATCGTATGTCTTCAGCCTTTTGCATGTCTGCCAAATCATGTTACAGGCAAAGGAATGATGAAAGCCCTGAGAAAGAGAAATCCTTATGCCAATATAGCAGCAATAGATTATGACCCGGGAGCCAGCGATGTAAATCAGTTGAACAGGATAAAACTGATGATGGCTACGGCCTACAAGAACCTTCAAAAAAAAGAGGAATGTTGAATATTATGAGATATCATTGTATAATATCCCGGTAAAACATACAGTTAGGAGGTGTCTTTATGGGAAGACACGGAACCATAGCCGGCAGAAAAGCCGCACAGGATTCAAAAAGATCTGCGATTTTTACTAAGTACTCAAGAGCCATAACAGTGGCGGCAAAGAATGGCGGAGATCCCGAATATAATTTTGCCCTTAAACATGCCATAGATATGGCCAGATCCATCAACATGCCCAATGACAATATAAACAAGGCTGTAAAAAGGGGCACAGGCGAGCTTGAGGGAGTAAGCTACGAAACAGGAAGCTTTGAGGGATACGGAGCTTCGGGAGTGGCCGTTATAGTAGATGTCCTTACAGACAACAAGAACAGGACCACATCTTTCATAAAAAGCGCTTTTGACAAATACGGAGGCAACCTGGGAACACCGGGATGTGTGTCCTATATGTTTTCAAGACACGGCCTTATAATAATCGAAAAAACTGATGATACCGATGAAGATATTATAATGGAAACGGCTCTGGAGGCAGGTATGGAAGATATGAAGACCCATGAAGACAGTTATGAGATAATTACAGATCCGGATGATTTCCCAAATGTAAAACAGGCATTGCAGGACGCAGGATATGAATTTGTTGAAGCAGATATAGAATATCTTCCTTCCACAGAGGCCACGCCGCCGGAAGAGGAACTTGGGAAACTCAAAAAAATGGTAGAAGCGCTTGAAAATAATGATGACGTTCAAAAAGTTTATCATAACTGCAGCATTGACTTGGAACAATAAAAAAAGTATGTTATAATCTATTCAACCAAAAGATATGATTTTCTGGGTTGTACGTTAAGACTGTATAATTCAACCTACATTATAGCGCAGGGAGCCCGTATATCCGGCGCCTATGTCAGGCCT
This sequence comes from Bacillota bacterium, assembly GCA_036725465.1. Taxonomy (GTDB): domain Bacteria; phylum Bacillota; class Clostridia; order Peptostreptococcales; family Anaerovoracaceae; genus UBA1422. The sequence goes on from DAIMEC010000074.1 coordinate 1,773, forward strand.
CCCAAGAGAGGAAGACAGAAGCACGGACGAGAGCACCCACCTTAGGAAACTAGGGCGTGAATTGACGGTCTGACGGCAAGCCGGAATAGAAAACACGGCGGTCGGGTTTGTTCACGGCCGCTTTTTATTTGCCTGTTTTATTGCAAATATGCGGTTTTTTTTGTATAATGGCCCAGTACCAAAGCAGAAAAATGTTTATCGTTTTTCGGCATTGAAAACAAAAAATATTACTTGTTTAAGACCCCGGCCACTGATACCGGGGGTGCATTTTGCACGAGGAGGTAGAATGTCAAAAAATCAGAACGGAGTTAAACATGCCGGCTCATTCAAAGAGCAATTCACGGCAAGAGGGATGATGATAGGTGTGATAGGAGCCATAATACTGACAATGAGTTCCATGTTCGTTGCCTTGAAGATCAGCTCACTGCCGTGGCCCATCATGTTTGTTGCGCTGCTTTCAATGTTTGCATTAAAAGCATTGGGGGGCACCAATATCAATGAGATAAATGTGACCCATACAGCGATGTCAGCAGGAGCCATGGTGGCCGGAGGACTTGCTTTTACACTGCCCGGCATATGGATGCTTGACCCGGAAGAAGATATCAATGCAGTTATCCTCATAGTGATCACACTGGGAGGAGTAGTGCTTGGCCTGATATTCACAGCGTTAATAAGAAAGTATTTTATAGTTACAAAGGAGCTTCCTTATCCCATGGGACAGGCAGCAGCAGAAGCCCTTATCACAGGAGATCAGGGAGGGAAAAAAGCCGGAGTGCTTTTTGGCTCTCTTGGAGCAGCAGCAGTATTTACGGCTCTCAGAGACTGGTTTTTGGTGATCCCGGCCATGTTGCCGGCTAATATGAGCCAGAAAATGCTGGCATTTGGATCATTCGGAGCGATCTGGCTTTCACCAATGCTCATTTCGGTGGGATACATAATCGGACCTGTTTTTATAGGCGTATGGTTCCTGGGAGCTTTGATAGGAGATTTCGGTATTCTCATCGGCGGACAGAGTTTCGGATGGTGGGATATGGAAACGGCAGCAGCCATAAAATCTTCCCTGGGGATAGGTCTTATGGTGGGAACAGGTATTGGCATAATAATAAAAGGAATATTGCCCAAATCAAAAGAAATATTCGGAGCCATGTTCAAAAAAGACACTTTGGGTGATTCAATAGTAAAAATGAGATGGGCTCCCATAGCCATGGTGATTCTTGCTTTTCTTTTTACAATAATAGCGGACATGGGCGTAATAGCATCGGTCATCACTATACTGGGAGTCTGGGTGGCCACGGCCATGTCAGCTCAGTGCGTGGGACAGTCCGGCATAAATCCCATGGAAATATTCGGGATAATCGTTCTTATAGTTGCTAAAGCTGCTTCAGCAGCGGGATCACTTGCCGGAATAGGCGAGATAGCAGCATTCTTTGTGGCTGCCGTTGTAGCGGTGGCCTGTGGCCTGGTGGGCGACATAATGAACGATTTCAAAGCCGGATATATCTTGAAATCGGATCCAAAAGCCCAATGGTATGCTGAATGCATAGGTTCTTTGACAGGAGCATTCGTTGCAGTTGTCGTACTGCTGGCCATAGTAAAGGCATATGGGGGAGAAGTATTCGGCAGTGAAGTTTTCCCCGCTGCTCAGGCGGCTGCCGTATCTGCAATGGTAGGCGGAATATCCCATATGACAGCATTCCTTTTGGGCATGGCAATCGCAGTGGTGCTTTACTGTTTTGATTTTCCGGTAATGACACTGGGACTTGGTGTTTATCTTCCCTTCTATTTATCTGCGACTGCTTTTGTAGGAGGAGCCTTAAGGTTCATACTTGACAGAGCAGCACCGGAATGGTCAAAAAGAGGAATGGGACAGGTCATCGCCGCAGGAGTTCTTGGAGGAGAAGCCATCACCGGTGTTGTGATCGCCATCATAATCGCTGTCCGGATGGTGTTATGATAAGAAAGAGAATGAAACCATGAAAGAGATAAAAATAACAGACATAAAAGGCATAAAAGTCGGCAACGCACAGTCTATCAGGGGAGGAACCGGATGTACGGCAATCATATGTGAAGCCGGCGCTTTTGCCGGAGTAGATGTCAGAGGCGGGGCTCCCGCATCCCGGGAGACCGAACTGCTTAAACCGGTAAATACGGTTAAGCAGATACACTGTGTTATGCTTTCGGGAGGAAGTGCCTTCGGTCTTGCAGCATGTGACGGAGCTATGCAGTACCTGGAAGAAAAGAAAATAGGCTTTGATGTCGGCATAGGCATGGTGCCTATCGTATGCGGGGCATCTCTGTTTGACCTTGTTTTGGGAGATCCCAAAACAAGACCCGACAAAGAAATGGGATATGAGGCATGTAAAGCCGCTGAAAACGGAGAACCTGCCCAGGGCAATGAAGGGGCCGGAACAGGAGCATCTGTAGGCAAATTCCTCGGCACCGAAAGAATGATGAAAAGCGGGCTTGGCATATACGCAGTTCAGCTGGGAAAGATAAAGTGCGGCGCTGTAGCTGCAGTCAATTCTCTTGGAGACATAGTTGATTATGACACAAAAAAAGTAATAGCCGGCATTTTGTCCGAAGACAGAAAAAGCCTTTCATGTACGAAAAAAATAATGTATCAGGAAATTGAAAGACCCAGGAATGTATTTACAGGAAATACAACTGTAGGATGCGTGGTGACCAATGCGAATCTTGACAAGGATCAGGCATGCAAACTGGCATCCATAGCCCATAACGGATATGCAAGAACCATTGAACCGGTCCATACGGCAGCTGATGGAGATACTGTCTTTGTCATGTCCACAGGAGAAGAGAAGGCGGCCTTTGATCCTTTGTCGGCTCTGGTTTCGGAAGTGACGGGCCGAGCCGTTAATAATGCTGTAAAGAATGCAAAACCTGCATACGGCCTTCCCGCTGCCTGTGATTTCAGATGACTGTGAGGATGGAAGAAGAAAAAAAGTATCGGGAGAAAAAACATTGAAAAAATTAAAAATGTTAAAAGCCATAATGAAAATGACCCATGCAGACAAACTGCTGATATCATATGTGGTCTTTCTTGTGATCGGATCATTTCTTATCATGCTAACAGATCCGACTATCAATACTTTCGGAAATGCTTTATGGTACTGCTATACCATGGGAGTTACAATAGGTTTTGGGGATCTGGTGGTTACGACTGTCTTTGCAAAAGTGATTTCTGTATTGATTTCCCTTTATACGATCCTTATAGTAGGAATGATACCGGCTATAGTTGTCAGTTATTATCTTGAAGTGGTCAAGCTCAGAGAAAAAGAAACCTCCACTCATTTTTTATATAAGCTGGAGCATCTTTCGGAGCTTTCCAAAGAAGAACTTGAAGAGCTTTCGGAGAAAGTAAAAAAGTTCCAAAAAAAACAATGAAAAAATGACCGGCTTGCCGGTCATTTTTATTAATAGGGCGTTTAAGCCCGTGTCGAGTGCGCGGGCGCACGAGATAAA
>DAIMEC010000075.1:0-5249 GCA_036725465.1 Bacillota bacterium
TGCATGATGCTCCCTGGCACAAAAACTTCGGAGGAAGCATATATGTAAGAAACGGCAGCCACGGGTGTGTTAATATGCCCGAGTATGCCGCCGCTTCGGTCTATGCAAATATCTATGCGGGATATCCCGTTGTAGTCCACTACTGATCTACACTTTTATATTTTCCCTAAGCCAGTCAGTCCACTTGTCAAAGCCTTCTCCGGTTTTTGCGGAGACTTCTATTATTTCTATTCCCGGATTGATTTTCCTTACTCTTTCATAAACGGCATTCATGTCAAAATCAAAATACGTAAGACAGTCTATCTTGTTTATCAAAAGCAGATCCACCGTGCTGAACATAAGAGGATATTTCAAAGGCTTATCATCGCCTTCCGGTACACTTAATATCATGGCATTTTTTGATGCCCCCGTATCAAATTCCGCCGGGCACACAAGATTGCCCACATTTTCCAGAACTACAAGATCAATGTCCTCCGTGCCAAGCTCCAGAAGTCCCTTTTCTGTCATTCCCGCATCCAGATGACACATACCGCCCGTATGAATTTGTATGGTCTTTACGCCTGTGGCTGCGATGGTCTCCGCATCAACTGCGCTGTCTATATCCGCTTCCATTATTCCGATCGCCATCTCATCATGAAGCTCTCTGATGGTCCTTGCCAGAACACTGGTCTTTCCCGATCCGGGGGAAGACATCAAATTGAGAAGGAAAACCCCCTTCTCCTTTAGTCTCCTCCTCAGTTTTTCTGCTTCTGCATCGTTGTTCTCAAAAACACTTTTTTTGATTTCTATTACTTTTACGTTGCTCATTTTTTCTTTCTCCGCTGATTCTTCCTGTTGGTTTATTTTTATAATATTTTGCTTTGAATGGATTTTGATAATATATATTGTACCATAAAGTGCCGGCAAGTCCAATGGATCAAAGTTTTGTAAGGGCATTAAAAATATCTGTTTCAGTTCACCTTCCGATGGGTAAATGATTTGCATATAGGTGTTATATATGAAAAAAAAGACAATAGTGATTTCTGCCTGTGCATTTCTTTTTGCCTCCATTTTGTTTGTCACAGGCACAGAAAAAGAACAAAAAGATCCGGAGGATAAAAAAATCATGTTAAACGAAGGTAAAATCATATACCTGGCCGGAGGCTGTTTCTGGGGAATGGAAAAGCTGTTTCAGTCCCTTCCCGGTGTCACTGATGCAGTAAGTGGATATGCCAACGGGAAAAAAGACATCCTTCCCGACTACAGGTCCGTCTGCACAGGTCAAACCGGTTACCGGGAAACTGTTCGTGTTTCCTATGATCCCAAAAAAATCAGTCTGGAGGCTCTGCTTTTTGCATACTACTATGTTATAGATCCCCGGGTAAAGGACGGCCAGGGCAATGACAAGGGAAGTCAGTACCAGACAGGTATATACTATGATGATGAGGATTCCGGCGAAACTGTAATAAGGATAAGCGATATAGTAAAAAAACGTACAGATAAGTTCTATGTGGAAATAGAGCCCCTGGAAAATTTCCATGAAGCGGAGGAATATCACCAGGACTACCTGGATAAGAACCCGGGCGGTTATTGCCATGTAAACCCTGCAGAGATAAATGAGATCATAAAGATAATAGATGTGACACAGAATTCCGCCACCGAAAGACCCTTTGACAACCTTTACTGGAAAAATCATGAAAAAGGAATATATGTGGATATACTTACGGGACAACCCCTGTTTGCCTCCACCGATAAATACGACAGTTCCTGCGGATGGCCTTCTTTCTCAAAACCCATAGATGAAAATGCCCTTATAGAGAAAAAAGATGATTCCCTGGGAATGAGCAGGACAGAGGTAAGAAGCAGCCAAGGAGACTCCCATCTGGGACATGTTTTTACCAGAGACAGCGAATCCCCTACCGGAACAAGATACTGCATCAACAGCGCATCTTTGAGATTTATACCCTATGAAAACATGGAAAAAGAAGGATACGGTCACTTAAAAGCATCAGTCAGGTAATAATAAAAAATCAAAAAAGATAAGTTAAATAATAATTAAATGAAAGGTAGGAACAAAAAATGGACAGATTAAAAGGTAAAGTTGCCATCATCACAGGAGCCACTTCAGGCATGGGAAGAGATACAGCTTATGTATTTGCCGAGGAAGGGGCAAAAGTAATGATCACAGGCAGGAATGAAGAAAGAGCCAGGGAAGTCGTTGAAAACATCAAAAAGAACGGCGGAGAGGCATCTTACGTTATTGCAGACATCGCAGACAGAGCATCTCTTGATAAGATCGTTGATGATACCGTTGCAAAATACGGTACTATCGATATCCTCTACAACAATGCGGGTGTTCTCAGCATACAGAGCTCGATGGATATATCTTTGGAAGAATGGGACAAGGTAATGCAGGTAAACTTCACTTCAGCTCTGATGCTTGCAAAAAAAGTGGCTCCCATAATGAAGGCCAAAGGTAAAGGATATATCATAAACACCGGCTCCGTAGCCGGCACATCTGCCAGATGGGGTGCCGCTGCTTACTGCACATCCAAACATGCCATGAACGGACTGACAAAGGCCCTTGCCAGAGAACTTGGCCCGGAAATACGGGTAAATGCCATACTGCCGGGAGCCATCGTAACTGCCATGCTTGACAGCGTAGGCGGAGAGGATGCAGTTGCAGGCATGAAAGAAATGTCTCCTCTTAAGCGCGCAGGTCAGGGAAGAGAAATCGGAACTGCAGCTTTGTTTTTCGCCACGGAAGATTCTTCTTTCGTAACGGGACAGCTGTTGCGTGTTGACGGCGGTGTAGACTGCTAGCCGAATCGTATAAAAAAAGGGTCCGCCCTCAAGGGTGGATCCTTTTTTGTTTTATCCTGTTGTAAATACCCACCGATACTCCCATGCCTATTCCCATGAAAATCGCCATTGAAAGAAAGTTTAGATCTACCTGCCAGAAGGTCTCCATTATAGCATTATAGGTGGCACTGCTACGCCACGAACCGTTAAGGGCGATAACCAGTGCTCCGGCGGGAATTCCGGCAATGGCACATATCGGAAGGAATACCCTGATAGAATAAATGCCGTAAATGACAATACCCATTATCGTTCCGAATATGGAGGCTATCAGGATAATGGCAATAATGTTATCCATACCGATGCTTTCTATTTTATTTGCCATCTGCGGTAGCAGTGCACCTGCCCCTTCCACGAGAAAGAAGCCCACTGCCAGGGCCAGCGGCATGCTAAGAGCCCCAACTATTGTAGTTCTAAAAAGATTTTTTCTTATGCTCCTTATGAGAAAACCCAGCAGGAATGATCCAATCCCTCCTGTGATTATTGTGGCGAATATATAATTATCTGTCAGTCCTATCACAACACAGGCTATGACTCCGCTCACAAAAAACGACAGGAGTCCGGCACATAGCGGGATAAACATCCCTGTTTCTTTGGATATATTATTCTTAGACATTTTTATTCCCCCTCTCCAACAAAAGATCTATCCCCATAAATCCTTTCTGTTTACCTATATTATAACATGAACAATCAAGGGTTTTTATGATTGTATGAAAATTTTACTTTTTCCCGGTTTATCAATCATTGAAAGCCCATCTCACAAAATTCCGATTTACCTGCTTATTATTTTCATATAAATCTCCGGGAGTGTGACTAAAAAAAATAAATACTATAGCTCTTGATCAGGAGAGACATGCTCTCAACAGAAAAAGCAGTACTTACTTTTATAATATTATATAATACAAGGATCCGTCATATGCCTGTCGATTTGTTTGATCCTGTGATCTTTTATTTGTAGAACTTATAATATACTTTACCCTTTTTCATGCCACTGCGGAGCTCTGCCATCTCACTTACCGTCACCAGCTGATAGCCTTTTTTGACAAGCCTTGGAATTATGGTCTTAGATGCAGTTGCAGAAGAGGATTGAGTATCATGCATAAGAACTATGGAACCATTACGAGCCCCGTTCATAACTTTTTTTATTGTCGAACGGGAACTGCGTGTTGCCCAGTCACGGGTATCTATTGACCAGTAAATAAGTGGTACTCCCACAGCCGACCTGACAGTCCTGTTAAAGGCCCCGTAGGGAGGTCTCATTACCGCCGGTGCCGAACCCGTGATCCTTTTTATAGCCCTTTTAGTCCTGCTCATCTGACTTTTTACTCTCGAATAAGAACACAATGTGAGCATTGGATGGGAATATGTGTGATTCCCTATTTCACACCCCTGTTTATAAGCCCTTTTTATGGTGGACTTATATTTTGAAACCCTGCTACCTACTACGAAGAAAGTGGCCGCCTGATCATACTTCTTCAAAGTGGCCAGAATAGACTTTGTCTTTGATGTCGGACCGTCATCATAAGTGAGACATATCATCTTTTTTCTGCCGTTGACCTTGCGGTAACATTTATAATTTTTCCCAAAGTAATATATGCATTTATTCACAGTCTGTTTTCCCACATACTTGGACTTTTTAGAAAAAGCATTACTGGCAGAACTCTTTATCAGTGTGCTGCCATTTGAATAGTAAGCAATTATCATATAAGTGTAAGCTGTATTACATACAAATTTCTTATCTGTGTAAGTCAAACCGGAAACTTTCTTGATCGTTGCTATTTTTTTGAATCCTTTCCCGGGGCTTTTCCTGTAAATATAGTAACCTGTAGCCTGTGGCGATTTGCTCCATTTAAGCTTGAATCTATTGTATGAAGTTTTATAAATGTTTTCCAATCTTACATACTGCAGTTTCACCGGCCCGGAGGCTTTGGCAGCACACAGGTCGCTCTTTAATATGATCTCGCCTTCTTCAGTCTGTATCCTTCTGATACTGCAGACTTTGTAATAATACTTTTATTTACTGTAACATATCTGTCGGTATACCTGGTATTTACAGTTTCAGCCACAGGAACGAATCCACCTGAAGCACTGCTGCTTCGGTAGACCTGGTAGCTTTCTGCGTTTTCTGCAGCAGCCCATACGACACTGACCGTTCCGTCAGAAAGACATGTCACACCGGAAATCTGAGGCACCGACGGTACTGTCTGCTCCTGTTCGTTCTGAGGGTCAGTGATCTCATCAGCAAAAACCACAGAATTGGATGGTATCATGGCCATAATCAAGGCAACGCTCATAATAAATGCAAAAGCAATTTTCGAAAGTTTTTTTGTCATGATATTGCTCCTCTTATGATATATATACCATTATATCATTTATATTTCAATGTTTTTCTCTTGTGCCTATATGAGGTT
>DAIMEC010000076.1:0-5197 GCA_036725465.1 Bacillota bacterium
AAGACACCGCCCTTTCACGGCGGTAACCCGGGTTCGATTCCCGGTAGGGTCACCAGAAAACCCCCAAACAGTTGGAAGTTAAACAGTTTGGGGGCGTTTTTTTGATACAGATTGAAGTATCCAAGAATATTTAATTATTTTTTCGAATCAAAAAATTATCCGAAAAATTCGACTGCAAGGCGGAGGACTTTTTCAGGAGAACCGGGTGTCATCAGCCTGTGGTCTCCGCCTTTGATCACCGTAAGACCTATTCCGTACTTTTCTGCAAATTCTTTTGCTTTGCTGCAAGGAATACATTCATCCATGTCACCATGGACCATGGCGATGGAAACCCCGGGTGACGGCGTGAATGAATGAAAAATATCATTTTTCATAAGACCGTCTACAAATTCTTTTGTGATCATCAGGGGATGTTCATAACCTCTGTCCAGCATCAGATATCCTGGGGAAGAAAGCTGTTCCTTTTCTTCTGTTGTGGGATGAAGGAAGAGTTCGGGCATATTGACCGCAGCACTTCGAAGAAATGATCTATTCCCCAGGGGGGTCCTCTTTGACAGATAAAGAAGATTTATATATGCGCCGAAGCTGGAGGAAAAGTACATGATATCAGCTTCCGGAGATGCTTTGTGAACGAAATGTTCTACAGAACAAAGATCATCAAGGCAGCCTTCCAAAGTAAGATATTTTCCGTCTGCAGGGCTTTCGCCGTGTGCAGGAAAATCATACGCAAGGGTGCCCGTTTCATCGGGACCGATGACATTCATGATCATTTGTGCAGTAGGGCTTGCCTTGCTGCTACCGAAGCCGTGACTTATTATTATGACTTTTTTTTCTTTTCCCGAGATGTTCGTGACACAGGGGATGTCATATCCGTGTTTGCTTTTTAGTGTTTTTTTGTGCATTTTTTTCTCCCTGATGACCATTTTACATCAGTTTGCTCTGAAAACAAAGAGTGTCTTCGATTTTTTTTACTAATCTGTTGAAGTCAGAGGAAAAATAATGTATATTATTTTAATGGCCGTTAAAGACGGCATGATCATATGCGCCCATGGCGGAATTGGCAGACGCGCTAGATTTAGGATCTAGTGGGAGACCGTAGGGGTTCAAGTCCCTTTGGGCGCACCAAAGAAAAATGAGATGGGGTTATCCCATCTCATTTCCGTATGTATAGATGAAAGGAGGGACTTGAACCCGAAAGGGCGTGAAGGTCCGGTGGACCTTCACGGTCCGAGCACGCTGAAGCGAGCGCAGGACGGAGGATTGCCGAGGGCAATACGCGTAAGTCCCTTTGGGCGCACCATTTTATCCGAAAGCTTATTTTTCCATAAAGGTACAGTATGCCTCCTGAATCGATTTTTTAATAAATACCGCTTCCCGGGAGGTTTTTATTTGTCACTTCTGGGGATGCAGGTTATAATGTTTCAGAGACATTGTTATTGAGCGATATGTTTTTTGACAAAAAATATATTTAATTTGATATATCTTTGTAACAGGGAGGACAAAATGGGAAAAGAACTTATTTTCAGATCATTAATGCATGAAAAAACAGAAAGAGTGCCATGGGTGCCTTTCGCAGGAGTTCATGCCGGAAAACTGAAGGGATATACAGCGGAGGAGATGCTTAAGGATCCCGACAAGATCGTCACATCTCTGGAGGAAGTCGCAAAGATATACATGCCTGACGGGATGCCTGTGGTCTTTGATCTGCAAATAGAGGCGGAAATCCTCGGATGTGAACTTTTGTGGGCAAAGGACAACCCCCCTTCAGTCAAAACTCACCCTCTTGACAGTGAAAAAAGCATACCATGCACATGTAAATTCCCTTCTGTCGATTCGGGCAGGATACCGGTCGTTCTGGAAGCCATGAAAAGAGTCAAAAGATCCGTGGGAGAAGACATAGCTCTTTATGGCCTGATATGTGGTCCCTTTACTCTGGCTTCGCACCTTAGAGGAAGCAGTATTTTCATGGATATGGTCAAGGATCCGAAATACGTGAAAGAGCTTATAGGATACTGCGGGCAGGTGGCATGCCGGATGGCGGATATCTACATGGAAGCGGGAATGGACGTTATAGCAGTGGTGGATCCTCTTATAAGTCAGGTCTCGCCAAAACATATAGAAAAAATGATGCTGGAAACTTTTACCGCGGTATTTGATTATATTAGAAGCAGAGAAAGATTTTCATGTTTCTTTGTTTGCGGCAATGCCTCAAAACAGATAGATGTTATGTGCAGGACAGGTCCTGACGGAATATCGGTCGATGAGAATGTGGATCTGCCAAAGGCCAAGGAAATAACAGACAGATACAATATAAACATAGGAGGGAACATTCCCCTTACGACCACAATGCTTCACGGGACCCAGCAAGATAACATGAAAAAGGTCATGGACCTCATGGACAGTGTCAGTGATCACACCAATTTTATAATCAGTCCCGGATGTGACATGCCCTATGCAACACCTCCGGAAAACACTGTGGCCTGTGCTCAAGCCGTAAAAAACCCCGAGAGCACCAGAGAACTGATAAAAAACTATCAGCCGGAGGGGATCATCGATATTGATATTGAAATACCGGATTATGAGGCATCCGAGAAAGTCATAATCGAATTGTTCCTGCTGGACCCGGAGCAGTGTGCGGCCTGCACATACATGCTGGCTGCAGTAGAAGATGCATATGAAGATATCAAGGATATGGCAGAATACCGGGTATACAAGTACTTCATAAAAGAAGATATTGCAAGGACGGCAAAAATGGGCGTCAAAAATCTTCCCAGTATATGTGTCAACGGGGAGATCAAATGGATATCCATCATTCCGTCCAGGGAAGAATTGATAAATGTAATAAAGGAATATGCCGACAAATGATAAAAGTTTTTCTTATAACAGGATTTCTGGGAGCCGGTAAAACCACATTTCTGAAAGAAGCATTTGATGCATTCAAAGGAATGAAAACAGGGGCTGTGGTGAATGAATTCGGTGACATAAATATAGACGGCATGGTTTTAAGGCGTGAAGGAATTAAGCTGGCGGAACTGACCGGCGGTTCAATATTCTGTTCATGTATAAAAGATAAATTCGTGGACAGCCTTATTGAAATGTCGAAAATGGATATGGATATTATGTTTATTGAGGCCTCAGGGCTGGCAGACCCTGCAAACATGGGAGAGATCATCGCAGGCATAAAGCATAAAACAGGGGATGTATATGATTACAAAGGTTCTCTGTGCATAGCAGACGGAGAGAGTTTTGCGGAGCTTTCCGATATACTGATTGCTGTTAAAACGCAGGTTGAATTTGCTTCTGCAGTTATAATAAACAAGATCGATCTTATCGACGATGGAAAACTGGAAAAGGTAAAGGCCAAAATAAGAGAAATCAATCCGCTGATACCCATATACGGAGCGGTTCGGTGTAAACTGGATATAAAAAAGGTCATTGCCGATATGGAGCCTTCCGGGAAACCACCCGAAAAAAGCAAAAATACTCCTGAAAACAGAGCCGAAACATTTGTTGTAAAAGGTCAAAGGGCAGTTGGCATGGATGCGCTGAAAGGTTTCATAAAAGATATAGCCGGGGAAAGCTATAGAGTGAAGGGATTTTGCATTACTGAAGAAGGGCCTGTCCGGATAAGTGCTTCGGGTACCGCCATCGAGTTTTTTCCATGGAAAGAAGAGATTGGCGACACGAAAATAGTGGTCATATCTGCAATAGGATTCAGGATGATGAGTGTTATTTTGAGATCCATCGAAAAAAACGCAAAGGGCATTTTTACAGTTTAGAAGATGCCACAGAATATTTGTGAATATCTGTGCATCTCCGAAAACTGCAAAACCACTAAAAGAACAGAGGAGCAAATGGAAATAATAAACAAAGAGATCTCCATATCCAAAGAAAAATGTATGCCGCTGGCAGAAAAACTTTTTGCCGAATCAAGCGGCATGTCCAAAAAAAGAAAGAGTTATGATAACCAAAAAAAACAGTCTCTGGAAACTCTTGACATGATATATGACAGGATCGGGATAAAGGCTGTCTTTTCTTATTATGAAGATATTTGTTTTGAGGGGAAAAAAGCTGTTATCGGCGGAGTGGATCTTGTTTCCAACGCCTTTGAGCAGATGGATCCTTTCCGGATAAAAGGAGCATACGTATATATGCTTACTGTCGGCGACTCCGGACTTAAAGACGGTCCCGTAATAAAACAGCTTCTGGCGGATATCTGGGGAACATGTTTCGTTGATGCGGCAAGGATGATCCTGGAAGAAAGATTTACTTCCGAAGGTAAAAGACTGAGTGATTCTTTCGGGCCCGGCTTTTACGGTATGGATATCAGAAGTATGAAGGAAATCAAAAAACTTGCAGACGGTGAAAAAATAGGTATCGGCATGAGCAGGGAAGGTTTGCTTATACCCGAAAAATCGTGTGCAGGGATATATTTCTCAGTAACTGAAGACTATGCAAAACTTAAGGATGAATGCGGAGACTGTAAAGGGACTGAAAAAAGCTGTGCCTTTTGTAATATAAATAAAGAAAAGGAAACAAGATGTACCGGTGAATGTGAAATATGCGGAAGATGCACAAGTGGTGGAGTCATAAATGACGAAGACAGAACTAAAGCACCTGTATTTGTTCTGCCGGAGGATTTTTCGCCTGTAAAAAAATTGCCCGGATATGGAATAGCCTTTGATATGGGCACCACCACCGTAGCAGGACTTCTATGGGATCTTGAAAACGGCCGTGAGATTTTGTCTCTGGCCAGATCAAATCCACAGAGGGCTTACGGGGGAGACGTGATATCAAGAATATCATTCATAAGAAAAGATCCTGAAAATCTGAGAGTAATGAGAGATGCAATAAGAGACTGCCTGAATGGGATAATAACCGAACTGTGTCATGGAGCCGGTGTAAAGAAAAATTCTTTATCAAAGGTCACGTTGTGCGGCAATACGACCATGTCCCATATTTTTTCGGGGCATGATCCTTCTTCTCTTGCCAAAGCACCTTTTATTCCCGCTTATAGAGGTGAGGTTTTAATGAACAAAGAGACATCCGGACTGGATATAAATGAGGATGCAAAAGTTATGCTTTTGCCCAATATAGCAGGACATGTGGGAGGAGACACGGTTGCCGGGATGCTTTCATCTAGGATGACCGAGCAGAAAGAACTCACACTGTTCATCGATATCGGTACTAACGGGGA
>DAIMEC010000077.1:0-5167 GCA_036725465.1 Bacillota bacterium
CTTTTCGTCCGTAATGTGGATCAGCAGTCTTTCTATTTCTTCTTCTATTCTGCCTTCTTTGTCCCATTTGGCGTTTTCGACAATAAGTATCAGCGCTCTGGTGCGTATATATGAATTGCTGTCATCGATCATGGAGAAAAATTCTTCCATATAAGAGTGGACATCGTCTGATCCATTACTGGCCGCCACAAGAAGTTTAAGCGCCTCATACCCCTTTATTGAGTCTTTGCTTTTTAGCAGCTCCACATGTTTTTTGATTTCATCCTTATCCATTTTCTTTTCCTCTTTTTTTTGAAAAGTGTCTTCTTTCTCTGTCGAAAACTTCAATTGTCTAGTCTATTATGTTTTTCAGCACCACTGTTTTTATTCTTGTCATTTTATCAAACGTCGTCATCACGCCTTCAGTACCTATGCCGCTTTGCTTCCATCCTCCGAAGGGCATTTCAAAGGGTCTGAAAAATCCGGATCCGTTTATTACCGCTGTTCCTGCTTCCATGGCACCTGCCACTTTGAAAGCCCTCTTCTGGTTCTCGGAAAATACGCAGCCGGAAAGTCCGTACTTTGAATCGTTTGCTATCTCCAAAGCCTCTTCATCGGTATCGAATCCGACTATGGGCACCACCGGTCCGAAAATCTCCATGTCTCTCATAACATCAGCGTTCCTTTTCAAGTCTGTTATAACAGTCGGCTCAAAGAAAGCGCCGTTTCTTTTGCCTCCGGTCAGGATCTTTCCTCCCTGCTTTACTGTAAGTTCCACCTGCTTCTCAACTTTTACGGCGGCTTTTTCATTTATGAGGCATCCTATTTCCGTATCCTCTTCTAAAGGGTCTCCTATTTTAAGTCTCTTGACTCTGTCTGCGGCTTTTTCCGCAAATTCCTCTTTTATCGAATTATGTATAATAAATCTTTTGCTGGCGCAGCATACCTGTCCTGTATTATACATCCTTCCCAACACCATTTCCTTGATGGCCAGATCAACGTCTCCGTCATCCAGCACGATGAAAGCATCATTTCCTCCCAGCTCCAGAGCCGTCCCAGTAAGATTCGCTGCCGTTGCCGCTGCCGTATGGATGCCAACTTCTGTGCTTCCCGTAAGGGTGACCAGACTGACTCTTCTATCTGATACCGCTGCACTTTTTACACTACCCGGAGCCGTCAGACATTGGATCACGCCGCCGGGCACTCCGGCTTCAACTATCATTTCTGTAAGTTTGAGCAAAGTAAGGGCACTGTCAGATGAGGGCAGTGCTATGGCGGCATTTCCCATCATGAGTGCAGGAGCCACTTTATGATCATAAAGATCGCACGGAAAGTTGAAAGGGGTTATGCATACCACCACACCAAGAGGTTCTCTGGTTACCAGCTGCATATGTTTTTTATACCCGGCTTCTGCTCCCGGAGAAATGATTTTTCCGTAATAATGCTTTGCGCTTTCGATAAAACCTGAAAATGCCGTTTTGATATTTCTGATCTCAATACGGGCTTCTCTGATCGGCTTTCCGTTTTCTTCAGAAAGCGTCTTTGCAAGATCCTCTTTGTTTTCTTCTACTATATCAAGGAACTTATATAGTATATCTGCCCGTTTATATATCGGGACATTCTTCCATTCTTTTTGAGCTTTTACAGCTGCCGTGATGCTGATATCTATGTCTTCAGCCGTTGCTTTTGGAACGCTGTCTATCACCTTACCTGTGGCAGGCGCAATGATATCAAATCTCTCTCCTTTTATACTGTCGGCTTTTTTGCCGTCTATTATCATTTTCATGGTATTAATGCCCCCTTGTTTTTGTTTCTTAATAAAACTATAAACTGTTCTTCTTTAATAAGTCAATTGTTATTGGTAAATATGTGTTTTTTTGGTGGTATTTATTTCTTATTATATGCGTCGATTTAGGAGTGTTTTGATTTGTAGAAGATTTGTAGAAGATTTGTAGGCAAATAAAAACCCACAGGGAACTGCAGGTGTATAGATTTCTTGATTTTATGGGTTTCTTTACCGTAGAGCCCCCATAACAAGCTCCTGCACTCCTGGCGGAGGATCTTCCTTCGATTTGCTTCAGCCACAATAAAACCCCGGAAAAATTCCGGGGTTTTTGTGCTTTCGCATTTCTAATAACCAATTGCGCCGTAGAGTGACACGGAGCAAGCTCCTGCACTCCTGTCGGAGGTCCTTCCTTCGATTTGCTTCGCAAATCGGGATAGGTCTCTCTATCTCTTTGAGAACTGGCTTGCTCTTCTTGCTTTTTTGAGTCCGTATTTCTTTCTTTCCTTCATCCTGGGGTCTCTTGTCAGGAATCCGGCATCTTTCAGGACTGCTCTGTAAGCATCTCTGTCTGCCTGGCACAGGGCTCTTGATATGCCGTGCCTCAGGGCTCCGGCCTGTCCTGTTGTTCCGCCTCCGTGTACTCTGGCGATAACGTCGAATTTGCCTTCGCATCCTGCGATCTCAAAGGGTCTTTTTACTTCTCTCTTTACGATCTCCATTGCCAGGTAATCGTCAAGAGGTTTATTGTTTATGGTTATATTTCCTTTGCCAGGGATCAACCTTACTCTGGCTACGGAAGATTTTCTTCTACCTGTTCCGTTATACTGCATCTTTGCCATTTCGTTTCCTCCCTTTCTTTAAAATTCCCAAGGTTCCGGTTTCTGTGCCGAGTGATCGTGCTCAGGACCTGCATAAACCTTTAACTTTTTGAACATTTTTCTTCCCAGTTTGCCGTTTGGCATCATGCCTTTTACTGCATGTCTTATGATCTCTTCAGGATGTTTCTCCTGCATTTTTTCAAAAGTGACTTCCTTAAGACCGCCCGGATAACCGGAGTGGTGCTTATAGATCTTGTCTTTTCTTTTATTGCCTGTGACTTCCACTTTCTCTGCATTGATTATTATCACATAATCTCCGCAGTCCACATGGGGTGTGTAAGTGGTCTTTTTCTTGCCCCTCAATATGGAAGCTGCTTCTGTGGCCATCCTGCCAAGAGTTCTGCCCTCGGCGTCTATGATGTACCACTTGCGCTCAACTTCATGGGGTTTTGCGATAAATGATTTCATTTTTTCCTCCCTGCCTACTGGTTTCCGCATAAAGAAAGCTTTTCGGCACTGCCTACTGGGATCGCTGATCTTTTTCGGCATAACTAAAACTTGTTCAGCCGTGCTGTCTGCCGGGAAATCTTTCCCTGACGCACGAATGCCACGATTTATGGCACTATGACAGTTTATATGTTTTTTGTTGAAATGTCAAAGATTTTATAGAATATTTTTTTGTTATATGATATATTTGAATGAGTTAGAAATTTAACACGTTAAAGAGAGGTGGCTGTCATACTATACGATATCAGCTATGAAATCTGCGCTCTGATATTCCTGTCAGTTGTCGCCGTGCATTTTTTCAGTGAGTACCGCTTCCCGAGTATCACAAATCTTATTTTCAAAATCATATTAGGGGCAACATTTTTTTATACGCTCCTTGATATTGCCACCGCATATACCATTTCTTATAATGACCGGTTTTCATTTTTGCTGAATCTAATGCTTAATCAGTTGTTTTTTATGCTCCTTATATTTCTGGCTCCCCTTATATATCTTTTTATCCTGAGCCTTACAGATAAGCTTACAAAGAAGAACCGTGTTTTTATCGGCATATCTTTTTTACCCTGGCTGGCGTTGTTTATCATATGGGTTCTGAATCCCATAAGAGGCGGCTTTTTTACTTTCGATATATATAATGATTACATTCACGGACCTTTTTATTACTTGATTTTTATTATTTCGGCTTTCTATTTATGCCTTGCCCTTTGCATGACTGTGATAAACAGAAAGGTCATACAAAAAAAGCAGTTCGTTGCCATCTTTATGTTCTCTGTTTTCTTTTTTGTTGCTTTGTCCATACAGTACTACAATCCGTCTCTTCTGCTTTCGGGCATGGCCGCATGCCTGGCAGTGGTTATGGTATATCTCACTCTGCAAAATCCTGCTGATATGCTTGATGATCTTACGGGCTGTCTTAACCGTACGGCTCTTCTGCGATTCATAAAAGAAAGAATGAAAAAGAAGGCCTGCTGCAATGCTATAATCGTATCCCTTGACGATCTGCCGGAAATAAACAAACTTTTCGGAATGGATACCGGAAATGAGGTACTTTTCAATTTTGCAAAATTCCTGAAAGGCATTTCCAAAAAAGCATTTGTCTTCCGCCTGATGGGCGACACCTTTATAATAGCCACCGATAAACAAAAGGAATGTTTTGAAATAAAGGACATCATATCCGGGAAACTCAAAACTTCCTCTTTTACAGAAGATATAAATATAAAAATATCGGCCACTTTATGCTATACCAGGAATGTGAGATGTCCGGCCCAGGAATCAGACGTCATGCTAATCCTCCTTGAAGGTCTGCAGGCTGCAAAATCCAAGGGAAAAGGTTCGGTGTTTGAAATATCTCAGGCTTTTGCAGATTCGGTGATCTTCAGTTTTGATATGCGCTCCATATTAAAAGAAACTCTGGAAAAGCAGGATCTTCAAATATGGCTCCAGCCCATTTTTTCTCCTGCAACAGGAAAAATAATAGGAGCGGAAGCATTAAGCAGGATACTTCATCCCGAAAAGGGTATCATAAGTCCCGCGGATTTCATTCCTCTTGCAGAAAAAACCGGCATGATCACAGAAATAAGCCGCCAGGTCCTTGAAAAAATATGCAGCTTCATAAAAGAACACGAGCCCTTCAGATATGAAGGTTTTGAATGTATATCAATGAACCTTTCTGTAGCAGACATCATGCAGAATGATTTTCCGGTAAAGGTGAATGACTGTATAGAAAAACATGATCTGGTCCCAGGCTCTGTTATATTCGAAATAACAGAAACCGCCGCTGCTTTGGGCAGTGAGACTCTCAAAAACAATATGAAAAAGCTGTGTGAAAAAAACCATGAATTCGCCATTGATGACTTCGGCACCGGATACTCCAATCTTTCAACTCTTACAAACCTTCCTTTCCTGATACTGAAAACAGACCGTTCAGTGATGCCCGATGATCTGTCAGACAAAAGACAGACTTCCGTATTCATGAAACTGATAGATCTTTTCAAAGGTGTCGGTCTTGATGTTATCGTCGAAGGCGTCGAAACAAAAGAGCAGCATGATCTGCTGCTCCGTCTTGGTGTAAAATATG
>DAIMEC010000078.1:0-5143 GCA_036725465.1 Bacillota bacterium
CTATCTGATTGCCGTATGAGGAATATCCTTCCGCCGCCTGGCGGGTTATCTTCCTCTGAGGAAGCTTACCTTTTATGGTCTCACTGACCGGAGTCCCGGGATCTGCTGCTCCCGTAACGCGCATGGCCTGGTAGACATATACTCTGCCGCTTAATGGATCTCTTATGGCTCCTCCAAGACATGTGGCCGCACCGCCGAAGGGCTCGATTTCCGTGGGATGGTTATGGGTCTCGTTTTTGAACATCACAAGCCAGTCTTCTTCCTGACCGTCAACAGTGGCCCTGACCTTTATGGAACAGGCATTCACTTCTTCGGACTCATCAATGTCATCCGCCTTTCCCTGTTTCCTGAGATATTTTGCTCCTATGCATGCCATGTCCATAAGGCACACATCCTTTTTCCTGTCGCCGTATACGGAGTTGCGCATTTCCATATACTCCTGAAAAGCATTTCTTACCAGCTCTCCGTAGGGACTCTCTTCAAAATATATGTTTGAAAGACCGGTGTTGAAAGTCGTATGCCTGCAGTGATCGGACCAGTATGTGTCTATGACCAGAAGCTCAGTCAGGGATGGATCTCTTTTTTCTTCTTTGGAAAAATAGTCATGTATATGCATAAGATCCGCCTTGCTCATGGCAAATCCCATTTCTTTTCGGAGTTCTTCAAGACGGGTCTCATCCATTTTGACAAATCCCTTTACCCTGGGCACGTCATCGGGTATGACTGTTTCCATTTCAAGGGAAAGGGGCTTTTTGTCATCCGCCAGCCCGGAGTCAACAGGGTTTATGCAGTATTCAATGACCTTGTCAAGCTCCTCTTCTGTTATATCTCCGTAAAGCGCATAGACTCTGGCGAACTTTACGATGGGTTTCGCTTCAGGTTTTATTATCCTTATGCACTGGGCGGCAGAATCGGCCCTCTGGTCGTACTGTCCGGGGAGGTATTCCGATGCAAACACCTTTGCATCCTTTCCCGCAGGAAGTTTCTCATGCCAGTGATCATCCAGCGCAGGCTCGGCAAAAACCGATGAAGCGGCCATTTCGTATGTATTTTTGTCTATGCCCTGAATGTCATATCTGTTAATAAGCCGCAGATCGGAAAGCCCTTTGATATGGAGATCCTGTTTCAGATCTTCCATGAGGTTTTTTGCTTCCGCATCGAACCCGGGTTTTTTCTCCACATAGATCCTTCTTACCATTTATCTTCCTTTCTGTATAAATGTTCGGCTTTTGATGGGTTTTTCTCCAGTATTTGCTCTATATTAACATAAAAACAGCCCGTTTTGGGCTGTTTAAGAAAGTTTTTTAAATTATAGTTCGTGTATATTCGAACATTCTTCTGATCTTTAATGGTCTTTGTCTGTATTTGCTACTTCATGAGCTCACATACAGAACCTACAAAAGCAAATGGGTCCTCAATACTCATTCCCTCTATAAGAAGCGCCTGATCATAAAGGAGTTTTGTATATTCCCTGACCTTTTCTTTGCCTTTTTCGTCTCCTGCTTCAAATGCCTTGGAAAGTACCTTCATTATCTTGTGGTCCGAGTTTATCTCCAAAACCCTTTCGGCTTTCATTCCATTACCGTCTGCCATGGGCATCTGGTTGAGTACCTTTTCCATTTCCAGGGAAAGTCCTCCCTTGGCGGTAATACATACCGGATGGCTTTTGAGTCTCTGAGAAAGTTTCACTTCCGAAACCTTTCCTTCCAGGCTTTCCTTCATGAACTCAAGAAGTTCTTTGTTCTCTTTTTCTTTTTCTTCCGCCGCTTTCTTATCTTCTTCAGTCTGCTCCAGCTCAAGATCCTCTGCGCTGACCGATTTGAATTCTTTGCCTTCATAGCTCTGCATGATCTGTATGACAAATTCGTCGACATCCTCTGTCAGATAAAAGATCTCATATCCCTTATCCTTCAGAAGTTCCGTCTGGGGCATCCTGTCTATCTTTTCCGCATCTTCTCCCGAAGCATAATAGATATATTTCTGCTCTTCGGGCATCCTTGCCACATACTCGGCGAAGGTCACCGGTTTCTTTTCTGTGGAGGACCAGAACATGACCAGATCCTGCAATGCTTCTTTGTTCATGCCGAAGTTCTCATATATACCGTATTTAAGCTGCAGACCGAAGGCTTTGAAAAACTTTTCGTAATTTTCTCTGTCGTACTTCTGCATGGCAACAAGCTCTGTTTTTATCTTTTTTTCCAGTCTCCCTCCGATGGCTTTCAGCTGTCTGTCATGCTGCAGCATCTCTCTGGAGATATTCAGAGAAAGATCCTGGGAGTCAACCACACCTTTAATGAAGTTGAAATAGTCGGGCAGCAGGTCGGCGCATTTGTCCATTATCATTACTCCCGAAGAATAAAGCTGCAGACCTTTTTCGTAATCCTTTGTGTAGTAGTTGTAGGGTGCATGAGACGGCACAAAAAGCAGTGCGCTGTAGCTTGTCACCCCTTCCACGCTGGAATGGACGACCTTAAGCGGATCCACATAATCGTGGAATTTCTGTTTGTAAAAAATGTGATAATCTTCTTTCTTGATCTTGCTTTTCTGCTGCTTCCATATGGGCACCATGCTGTTCAGTGTCTTTATCTCTCCGCCTTCCTTCATTTTGATCGGATAGCGGATGTAATCGGAATATCTGCCCACCAGCTGTTTTATCTTGTAGGTCTCAAGATAGCTGTCATAGTCTTCTGCATCTGCAGCTTCATCGCCGGATCCTTTTTTCTTTTCATTCTTTTTGATATGGAGAGTTATCTCAGTGCCCACGTCTTTTTTGTCATGCTCTTCAATGGTATAGCCGTCTGTTCCGGCGGATTCCCATTTGTATGCTTTATCGCTGCCATAGGCCCTGCTTATTACAGTTACCTGATCGCTGACCATAAATGCGGAATAAAAACCCACTCCGAACTGTCCGATAATATCGATATCCGACTGATCTTTCGGTTTTTTATCTTCCTCTTCGTCCTTTGCGTCTTCTCTGAAATCAAGAGAACCGCTTCTGGCGATGACTCCCAGATTGGATTCCATTTCTTCTTTGGTCATGCCTATCCCGTTATCAGAAACCTTTAAGATCCTGTCGGTTTTGTTTGTCTTGATTTCGATCTCGAAATTATCCCTGTTGATGCCACTGC
Source organism: Bacillota bacterium (assembly GCA_036725465.1). Lineage (GTDB taxonomy): Bacteria > Bacillota > Clostridia > Peptostreptococcales > Anaerovoracaceae > UBA1422. The sequence continues at coordinate 3,129 of DAIMEC010000078.1, forward strand.
TTCCTTCTTCGGTCAGCATTTTGTAGTAAAGTTTGTCGATAGCATCGCTTCCGTTGGATATCAACTCCCTCAAAAATATTTCCTTATGTGTATAAATGGAGTTGATCATAAGGTCCAAAAGTCTTTTGGATTCAGCTTTGAATTGTTTTTTTGCCATTTGTTATCACTCCTGTTTTTAATTTGTCTGTTATGACTTGCTTCTCTTGGTTAGCACTCTCTTGTTTTGAGTGCTAAAAACAATATACACCTGCTTCTCTTTGCAGTCAAGGGGGTTTTTGCTCATATGGGATCAAAAATGCAAAATCGTTTTAACGGACAACTCAAAACTTCGCACCTTTTGCGGATGCGAAGTTTTGGTTTTAATACAGTATGATTATCAGACCTTCCCCAAGACCGGTCCCTTATTCGTTTTCTATTTTCCTTATATGTTTTGATCTTAAGGCAGTTCTTGGGTGGCGGAAATATTGATGTTTTCCAGTATCATTTCATTTACATCATCATATACATCAAGTATTTTCTCCTGATAGGTGTTTTTGTGTATAAATGTTATGATTTTCTTGATGTTCCTTATTATATCTGCGGTTCCTGTATTTGTTGCTTTTTTCAGTTCCTCTTCTGTGATCGCGATCAGTGAATGTGCAACTTTATTTCTATATTCATTTACATCATCAAATCTGTTGAACATCTCAAAGTAATCGATATGATTCAGTTTTTTCAAGTTCCCCGCATATTTTTTATTATTGGCAAAGAAATTGATTATCTCTTTCATTACGTTAACACTTATGTCACTATCTCTGAATCCATCTCTATATTTTTTGTTTAACCTTTCGCCTAATTCTTTATAATTGTTTTCTATCTTTTTTGTGTCAAATATATATCTGTCTTTCTTTTTTGATGCGATTGAATCTTTTTTTATATTAAATACATTTTCTAAAAAGCTTATTTGCAGCCTTATAACCAATGGATTCAGTCTAATCAATAATTCTGTCACCTTGCCCATTTTCTGAAGTTGCATAAGAATAAGCATATACTCGGTTACTCTTTTGCATTCGCTATCTTTTATAGGATAAAAATCATAGTCAATTATTTCTTTTTGTATTTCCACAGAGTTCTTGAGATTTTGTCTTTCGCTTAAATGACTGATCAATTTTATTACCCGTGAATCCTTTGTGAATCCTTGTGCCAGTGCAAATTTTTCACACCCATCATAGTTGTAATCATACAAAAGGGCTCTGAGCTGCTCCTTTGCCAAACTTCTTTTTAATTCAATGAACTTCGGCTCGACACATCTGTTTTCACTTTCTTCCAAATCATCAAAATTATTGTCCAGCGCTTCTTGAAAATCGTAATCTTTGCTTGTTGTTGTTTTTGAGGTGTTTGAGGCTTTTGCCGGAGACGAAACCTGTATCGCTTTTATATTAAAACTAATATCTTGTGAAAGCAAAGCCAGTGTAATGAGCATTTGTGGAGTTCCCGAGCTAATATTGACCAAAAGTTCCGCATCCGAATGCTTTTCTTTGATATCCTTGAAGTACCCTTCAAACTCATGGTTAAATGCATCAAAATCCGATACGTCGACTTTATCACTGCCCAAAGGTATCGATTCGATTTCATGTCCTATATTTCCAGTCACGGTATTTATTGCCAAAAGAATCTCATCTTTTCTTTTTGACATTTCCTTTGACATATAAAAATACACTGTTTCCGGTCTGTAGTGCCTTATTATGTGCAGCATCGGTCCGTCAAAATCTCCTCTGACCGGATCAGAGGCACCCACACAAGTAAAAAGAATTCTTTTCATGATTTCTCCTCCAAAAATAAGTTACTTAAAGTATAATAATATCTTCTTTTATATCTCTTCTATTTTCTCCCCAGTATTTTCCTTCCCCTTCTAACATATATACCCTTACATTATCACTGCTCTTTATGATCCTGGGTATTTTTTTTATCATTTTTTTATATTTACTGCTGTCCAGAAAAGCTTCAAATGCAGATTTTTGAACTCTGTAGCCATA
>DAIMEC010000079.1:0-5021 GCA_036725465.1 Bacillota bacterium
TTCTTTTGTCTTTTGTAATGCGGTGGCAACGATACCGCACATTATGCCGCCCAGCGGGAAAACTACCCATGCGGGATGCCAGTATCCCCCCAGAAAACCGAGTAAAAGGAATATTGCCGTGGCAGACAGCATTATTATTGAACTGTATTTGTCCGCCTTTGCCGATGTTTCCTTTATGTTTTTTTCGTTGAACTCTTCAATATTGTATTTCTGCTGCTGCATGCCAAAATATACAAAAATATAAACTGCAAAAGCAATGCATATCATCATACCTGAAACGGCAAAATGAGGTGTAAGATCAACCAGCGAAGACCCTATCACAATAATAACTCCCAGAAGTATGAGCCCTACTCCCGCTGCCATACCCAATGCAAATTTTTTTCTGAAACTCTCTTTTTCTTCTTCTTTATAGAAGTCCGGAACGGATCTGTGCTTTTTTTCAAAATGATCCATCTGTATCCCGAACCAAACGAAAGTCACAACAGCAACTGTTGTCAACAGGAAAAGAATCAGTAATCCTACTTTTCCGTGGTTTTCTCCTTCCATGGCTATCAATATGGCCACTCCCGCTATTATCAGTGATACCCCAAAGGCTACAGCTCTGCTGCATTTGTTATAAAAATCATCATAACCAAAATCATCCTCCGATACGGTTTTTTTTGCATTGCCGTTTACCAGGGTATCCATATCGATATCAAACATCCTGCACATAACTATTATCTTATCCATTTCCGGATAAGCAGATCCGGCTTCCCACTTGGATACCGCCTGTCTTGAAACTTCCAGTTTCTCCGCCAGCTGTTCCTGTGTCATTTTTTTCTCTTTTCTCAAATACTGCAGATTTTGTGAAAACATCATTTTTCCTTTCCTCCCAAAAAATCATCACGTGTAAAAAACGTTTTTATTCTCTGAGATAATGATACGGTTGCGGACAACAGACCACTACCATTTTTATGTTTCTTTCTATTTTTTTTTCGCTACCTGTGGTTGCTTTTGAGCCATGGAGCCGGAATAAGAGATGCAATATAGGCCGCTACTGTCAAAGGCACAATAAGCCTTAAGGGAAAGCAAAGGAAAAGTACCGCCACCACGGTAAGAGGTTTTCTCATGATATATCCATAGGCGGCAGCCGAAACAACGGCAACGGCAAACACCGGTTCAACACCTGAGACAGCGGCAAGGGCGTATCCTATGGAAACTCCCGAAAAAATGACCGGAAATATGTTCCCGCCTTTCCATCCGAAATTTACACATATATTTACAGCAAGAAGTTTTCCTATGGCAGTAAGGATCAGTAATGTTACCGGTATGTTCTCCCAGTTTTCCATAAGTATGCCCATTTCGTGTTCACCGCTGAACATGGTCCATGGAAGCCATATCCCCAGCATGGCCATTATAAACCCTGCGATCGTGCAGCTTAATATCCTGTGTTTTATTATTCGTTTCCCCAGGGTTTTTGTTATTTTGTTAAAGGTGAGGTACAAAAGACCGCACAACAATCCGGCAGCAGCAAAAACTACGAACCATTTCCACTCCTGTATCCCGGCATTTTTTTCCGCAGTAAATCTGGCAAGCCCCAGTCCTCCGCCAAAAAAGTTCTTAAGGAGCATCATTGTCCCAAAGCCGCCCGCTATGCCTGCCGCATATACGATGGCTTTTTCGACCTTGAACTACTTTGGTGAAAAATATTTTTTTTCGTCTTCCCTTGGTTTTTCATAATTATTTACGAAACCAAAAAGGGGGGCTTCGAATATAACTCCCAATGTAGCCGCCATTCCGGCTCTTGCCAGATCCTTCGCTTCCTCCCCTTTGTATTTAAGTTTGTCTCCCGTCCAGCAGCAAAGACCGGTAACAAGGCCCGTCAACCCTGCTTCTGGCCCAAGGGACCCTCCGAAGATCAGTGGAAGAAGAGCTGCTGTAGCTATGATATAAAGCTTATCGTAAGAATAGGTCCCCTCCCTTTTCAGTTTTATCATGGTTTCTTCCAGAGTATCGGGAAGTATCCCGTATTTCCTCTGAAAAAAACCTATGACAAGTCCGCCCAGGGTACAGACGGCTGTTTGGTATATATAATAATTTGTTCCGTAACTGATTTTGTCCGGTATTTTCTGCCAAATGATATCTATACAGAAATTCATTATATAAAGTACCAGCCATATTATGGCCCCGGAAACAGCTCCGAGGACAAGCGCATAAAAGGCAAACAACAATGTGTTTTTTATTTTTTGTGTTCTTTTCAGCATTTCTTTTCTTTGAGAAACCTTGCAACATATTCAACGTCTGAAGGTGTTTCAATGTATTCGATGCCGCGCTTCTGTCTGGTTTCTCTTCCTTTACCGGTGATCAGTATCACAGTATCTCCATCCGCTTCGTTTATTGCCCTTTTGATCGCTTCCTCTCTGTCATCGATTATTACACAGTTGCCGCCTTGTTCTTTTATGTGTGAGGCTATCTCTTCACTTATCTCATGCACGGGTTCTTCTCCCGCATCCTCTTCTGTAATAAAGCTTTTATCTGCATATTTCCCTGCAATATCTCCCAGTTCTTTTCTTCTTCCAAGAGCTTTTTTGCCCGGACATCCGAAAACTATAAATATTTTTTTGCCGGGGTACTCTTTTTTTGTGGATGCAAAAAGAGATTCAAAACTCATTTGATTGTGAGCATAATCAACGACCACTGTAAGCGTCTCGTCTTCATTATGGAATATTTCCATACGACCGGCGGCTTTGGCCTTTTTCAAACCGCTTTTTATGTATTTCAGGGGTATATCAAGAGCATATGACATGGCTATGGCCGCAAGGGCATTGCTCACATTGAAAAGGCCTGTCATTCCGATTTCAAACTCCGTATCGAAACTGTCGCTCCTGACTTTGAATGCTATGCCTTTTTTCCCCGGTTTCAGATCGTATCCATGTATATTTGCATCTTCACGCAATCCAAAAGTGATTATTTTTTCCGTCTCCCGGCTTTTTTTTGCTTCTTCTATGACTCTATCGGCATAATCATCATCCAGATTTACGCATGCTACTTTGCACTGCCGGAAAAAGATAAGTTTTGAAGCTGAATAATCTTCAAAACTATTATGTTCTATATCGCTTATATGATCTGTTCCCAGATTCAAAAAACAGGCTACATCAAATACTATTCCCTTGGTCCTGTGATACTTTAGAGCCTGGCTGGAAACCTCCATGCTTATATATTCTATTCCGCTTTTTACCGCATTATCAAAATGTCTGTGCAGCATAAGGGCCTCAGGAGTGGTCAGGTGAGATTCTTCTTTTATTATCCCGTCATAATTATCTATTCCGGAAATAATGGCACTCTCAGGTTTTTTTGAGACCTTCAGGTACTGATCCAGTATGCTTTTCATATAATATGCAGTGGTTGATTTGCCTTTAGTCCCCGTTATTCCCGCTATACAAATGCGTCGCCATATCTTTTCATAAAAAAAGTCTGCTATCAAAGGCATCGCTTTTCTTATATCCTCTACTTTGATGCACGGAGCATCAACATCGTATTTATTTTCACTTATATATGCAACTGCGCCTTTTCCCAGTGCTTCATGAAGATACTCCTCCGAAAAATGGGCTCCTTTGCATATGAATAAAGTATTGAACTCAATATCCTTTGAACTGTATGATATATATCTGACTCTTTTTTTAAGATCCTCTTCTCCGGAAAAGACCTGAACAACAAGTCCTTCTTCTTCCAGCAGGGAAATATATTCTTTCAACTCATAAAAATTTTTTTCCATTTATTTGAGCTCCTTTCCGCAAAGTTCAACGGCTTTTTTTGCCAAAGATCCCATGGCATCAATGTAGTAACCGGGCAGGTCTTCCGTCTCCTTGATGCATGAAAGCTCTGTACAGGCCAGCAGTGCACATTCACATCCTTTTTCGTCGAATTCCTTTTTCACTACATCAAAATCTTTTTTGTCGACTGCTTCACCGGCTTTTACTCCTTCGTATATTATCTTCATGATCCTTTTCTGGTTTTTTTCTGAAGGAACTATGGGCACCAGGTCGTTTTTAAGGCACTCTTCCTGATATATGCCCATTTTGACCGTGCCGTCCGTGGCCATTATACCGACTTTTTTGCCGCTGCCGTAAAGACTCCTTATCTCTCTTACCGATTCTTCAATCATGTTTATAAAAGGGATGTCTACAGAATCCTTAAGCCTGTTGATCAGAACATGGGAAGTGTTGCAGGGTATGGCGATAAAAGAGGCTCCGCCGTTTTCAAGAAATCTTGCATCCATGACCAGCTTGACAAAAAGTTCATCAAGATGCCCCTCTTTGACGGCTTTTGTTCTATCGGGCATAGACGCATGGTTAAGGATTATCATGTCTATATGATCCTGATCGGAATCTGCCCTGGTCATATCTATTATCATTTTATAAAATGTCTGTGTGGCAAGAGGTCCCATCCCTCCGATTATCCCCAGACACTTGGTTTTTTCTTTTTTCATAAATCATTTCCCCAAATACTTCTTGAATTTATTATGGTGTCCCATAAGAAGTTTCGTTGTCCTCAGTTTTCTCTTCAATTTGTTGTCAGGTGCATATATCAGCGGATTTTGATATTTGCCCTCTCTAATGAGTCTCTTCATCTCATCATGGTATTCTTCTCTTATATAATCAAATGCCACCTTTTTGGGCACGACCATCCAAAGATTTTCTGCATCAACGGAATAAAACCCCATGTTTTCTCCGTAGATATGGTCACGTACAAAGTATTCCGCCACATTTGCTCCGGAACCGGTAACATAAAAATTGCTGCGTCCCTGCCTTGTGTTTATTTCAAATGCCTTGAATTTTCCGTCTCTGCTGTCATATTTTATGTCAAAATTCGAAAATCCGGTATATCCTATCGTTTCCAGCATTTTTTTTATTTTTTCTTCCAGTTCTATGTTCTGCTCCGTAATTATGACCGCATGGTTGCCTATGCCATGGGGCGTATGCTCTTCAAGAAGCACGTGGCCAAGACACATCATCCTGACTCTGCCCTGTCTGTCGGAATAA
>DAIMEC010000080.1:0-5012 GCA_036725465.1 Bacillota bacterium
GAACATGCTGAACTCTGGTTCAAACTGGCTCACGGCATAGGCACAACAGAAGAAAATCTGCTGGATGCAGCAGCCGGAGAGCATTATGAATGGACAGAAATGTACAAAGAAATGGCTGAGACTGCAAGGGAGGAAGGCTTTGATGAGATAGCAAATCAGATGGAAGGCGTAGCGGCCATTGAAAAAGAGCATGAAGAAAGATACAGAAAACTGGCCGAAAATGTAAAAGCCGGAAAAATATTTGAAAAAGAAGAGGAAGTTCTGTGGCAGTGTTCCAACTGCGGACATCAGTTCAAAGCCAGAAAGGCTCCGGATATATGTCCCGTATGCCTGCATCCAAAAGCATATTTCCAGGTGAAGCCCGAGAATTTCTAGAGACCGTATTTTTCAAGAACAGAAAGATCGTCAAGTATATCAGGGGTCCCGTCATATGACAGGGATCCCTTTTTCAGTATGATGACTCTGCTGCAAAGTTGCCGTGCGATATCAGAATCATGCGTAGCTATTATTTTTGTATGATCAAGGTTCCCGACCAGGGACACAAGTCTTCTTTTTGCTCCCGGATCCAGAAAGGCAGCAGGCTCGTCAAAGAGTAGGTTTGAAGGGTCCATGGCAAGAACTCCTGCCAGAGCCACAAGCTTTTTTTCGCCTCCCGAAAGCTTTCCCGGAACCTTTGAAGAAAGATGGGATATCATAAGGGCTTCAAGGACAGATTCTGCGATCCGGACTGTTTCTTTTTCATCCAGTCCTTTGTTTCGGGGGCCAAAGACCACATCATCAAAAACCGAAGGCATAAAAAGCTGATCATCCGGATCCTGAAAAATCATGCCGACTCGCTGTCTTACATCAGCCACTGTTTTTTTTGAAAGAAGGATGTCATCCACATATATCTCACCTTCGTTATAGGGTGCTATTCCTGTTATTGCCAGCAAAAGGCTGGATTTGCCGGCACCGTTGGCACCCATAAGGGCAATACTTTCGCCTTCGCTTATAGAAAGATCCAGAGACCTCAGAGCCTCCGTATCATCGGGATATTTGACCGTTAGATTTTTTATTTTTATCAACTTAAAACACCTCCGATAAAAAGGCTTACATTGAAAAAACGCAAAGCCAAAAGGGAAATCGTTAGAATGACAATATAAAACCACTCCCCTGCAGGAACAGCACCGGATCTTATATGATCATAATCTCCCGAAAAACCCCTGCACTTCATTGCCGCATATATTCTTTCGCTTCGATCTGCAGATCTCAAAAAAAGCTGTCCTGTAAAAGCACCCATGTCTTTCATTTTAACGGCTTTTTCTCCCGGAGCACGAAGCTTGTAGGCCGTGTACATGCTTATGGTTTCCTGAAGAGCGGTGTTTATATATCTGTATATCATGGAAAAGAGAAGAACTATCAGAGATGGTACTTTCAGTCTTACGAACTGTTTTGATATTTGAGCCATTGGTGTGGTTGCAGCCAGTATCAGAACCGCAGTAACTGTAAGTATGGTTTTCAGTATAATAGAAAAAAATGATATCATTCCAAAGGAGACGGGGACACTTCCCATAAAAAAAGCAGTTTCTTTTTCGAAGATCAGATTAGCTGCACCGGCAAAAATACAAAATGGCAGGGCTATGGCCATCCTGGTCATAAGGGGTTTTAGCGGTGTTTCAGATAAAACCATCAGTATGACAGGATAAAAAACAAAGGGCATGAGTCCGCTGAGATCATACCTGTCGAATGAAACAACAATAACCACATATATCAATGTGGTTATTGTTTTTGTCATAGGATCAATTTTGTGTATTACCGTATTTCCACGGGCAAGAGAATCAAGCCGGTGAAAACCGTATGTGGCTTTTGTCAGGCCTTGCATGTTTTTTTCCTTTTCACCAGGTATATTATCAATCCGGTTATTCCTGTCAAGATCACTGTGATAAGGCCGCCTACTATACCTGCGGCACCTGAGTCATAATCCGGCATGAAAGCTGTTTGACTTTGAAAAGAACCAGCGGCATCTTTGAAAGCGCCATTGTTTGCCAGTTCTGCTGTACCTGCGGTTTTCTCCATTGCCCATTCCAGTCCGTCCGGGAAAGAAGATGCAAATATCGACAGTATACCTGCGATAAGCAGGGCTGCAGCTGAAAAGACTATGATAGTCTTTTTTATGGAAACGTCTTCAAGAGATTTTTTTTCTGAAGAGCATTTTAATATTTCCGGCCGCATGGATCTGACAAAAACTAATACCATTCCGGTAACGATTCCTTCTACTATACCTATTGCCAGATGTATGGGCTGCATAAGAAGAAGGAAAGTGCCGAAGGGAAGAGCTGTAACATTCGAGGCTGAGGTCTCAAGGACCACACCAAAGGCACCAAGCTGCAGGCCGATCACTACGGCAACAACTGAGGCCGCCATAATGCGTCCGTTGCTCAGAACCTTTCCTGCTATGGGTTTGAAAATAAGAGGATATGCAAAAAGGCATGGTATAATACCCATATTGAAAATGTTACATCCAAGAGCAAGCAGGCCGCCGTCGGCGAAGAACAAACACTGTATCAGCAGCACTGCCGATATGGTCAGCAATGCCGGATAAGGACCGAGAAGTGCCGCAAGCAATATACCGCCTCCGATATGTCCACTGGAGCCGGTGCCGGGTATTGTAAAATTGATCATTTGTGCCGCAAACACAAATGCACCGGATACTGCCATAAGAGGAACTTTTTTCTCGTCAAAATCTTCTTCTTTTTTCATTTTTACGACCGAATATGCGATCGCACCTACACTTACTGCGGCCATTGTAACACCCACTGCCGGTGATACCAGAGCATCTGCCATGTGCATGATATGTCTCCTTTTCTATAAATAAAAAACCAGAAAAAACGAATAATCTGCTGCTGCAGTGATCCACCTTCCTGGTGACAAATTACGAGTAAACATTGTTATTAGCTGTATATTTGTGCATTGCACCTTCATGATGCAACAAGGTTATTATAGGTCAAAGAGCAGATCATGTCAATGATATTGAAAACCATTTTGTATTATAGATGCAATATGGTATAATAAACCTGCAAGTGGATTCCGCGAGGACGAAAATGAGAGATGTTTTTGTAAATAAAATAACGGATGCGGTGGCATCTTTGGCCCGGGAGACCAATTATTATCTGGGAGAGGATGTTTGTAAGCGTATTTCCCAGTGCAGGGAGGCTGAAGACTGGCCCCCTGCGAAGGATATACTTGCAAAAATAGAAGAAAATATCAAAACAGCAGGTGAAGACGGTATCCCCCTTTGTCAGGACAGCGGACTTGCCTGTGTTTTTTTGGAAATAGGCCAGGATGTGCATCTCACAGGCGGAAGAATAGAAGATGCCGTAAATGAAGGTGTTCGTAAAGGGTACGAAGAAGCATATCTTAGGAAATCAGTTGTATCGGATCCTTTAAGAAGAACAAATACCAATGACAACACTCCTGCGACCATAAGCTATGATATAGTTCCCGGAGACAGGGTGAAAGTGATTTTCGCACCAAAAGGATTCGGTGCGGAAAATATGAGCAGGATCGCAATGCTTGCTCCTTCGGAAGGAGAGCAGGGAGTAAAGGATTTTGTTGTTGAGACAGTTGAAAAGGCAGGAGGAAACCCATGCCCCCCGGTGGTGGTTGGAGTGGGTATAGGCGGCACATTCGACAAGGTCACTCTTTTGGCGAAAAAGGCACTTTTGCTGCCTCTTGATTTACCAAACAGAGACCCCTATTATGCCCAAATGGAGGAAGAATTGCTGAAAAGGATAAATGGGTCAGGAACCGGTCCTCAGGGTTTCGGAGGGAAAACCACTGCTCTGGCGGTGAAAATACTAACAGCTCCCACTCATATAGCGGGGCTGCCTGTGGCGGTTAACCTTAACTGCCATGTGGCAAGGCACGGAGAGATAATAATATAAAAGGTAAAAAAATGACAGTGAAAATCAGCGGTCCATTTACAAAAGAAAAACTGGTCTGTCTCAGGGCAGGAGATGATGTTCTTTTGTCCGGGGAAATATATACAGCAAGGGATGCTGCACATAAGCGGATGACAGAAATGCTCAAAAGAGGAGAAGAGCTTCCTTTTGACATAGAAAATTCAATCATTTATTATGTGGGTCCGACACCGGCAAAACCGGGCAGACCAATGGGCTCGGCAGGCCCGACCACCAGTTACAGAATGGATCCTTATGCACCCATGCTTATGGAAAAAGGGCAAACGGGGATGATTGGCAAAGGGCCGAGAAGTGAAGAAGTAATAGAAGCTATCAAAAAAAACAAAGCGGTCTATTTTGCCGCGATAGGCGGAGCAGGAGCTCTGATGTCAAAGAAAATAATAAGATCCGAAACGGTAGCTTTCGAAGATCTTGGAACGGAGGCACTGCGCAGACTCACAGTTTTGGATATGCCTGTTACAGTGGCAGTGGACTCTTTTGGAAACGATCTTTATAAAACAGGAAGAAAAAAATATCTGGAGGAACAAAAATGATCGATCTGCATTATCTTAAGCTTCTGTCTGAACAGTATCCAAACAGAAAAGCGGCTGCAGCCGAAATAATAAATCTGAAGGCAATACTGGCGCTTCCCAAGGGAACGGAATATTTTCTCAGCGATCTTCACGGAGAACATGAAGCCTTTATCTACATGCTCAAAAGCGCATCCGGAGTAATAAGAAGAAAAATCGAAGAGATTTTCGGTCAGGACCTTACAAGAGCAGAAAGAGATGAATTGGCTTCTCTGATATATAATGCGGAAGCAGAAATAAAAAGAAGGAAAAAATCCGAGAAAGATTTTGACAAATGGTGTTACCTGTCCATTTATAAACTTATACAGGTGTGCAGAGCCGTATCCACTAAATACACCAGATCAAAGGTGCGTAAAAGGCTGCCCGAACACTGGGGTTACAGCATGGATGAACTTTTGCATGCCGATGACGAAGAAAACAAGTCAAGATATTACAGCAAGATAATCGAATCAATAATCGAAAGCCGTATAGCAGAGGATTTCAT
>DAIMEC010000081.1:0-4991 GCA_036725465.1 Bacillota bacterium
TTTCTATATCTGCCAGTATACCCTTAGGATCCGATGAAAATTCATATCTGTCTGTGACATAATAACGGGGCTGCAAAAATCCTTCTCTGGAAATAAGGTCCTTGGTCACAGTCTTGTCCATACAGCACGAAGATGACAGTACACCGGGTCCCACATATGGGATGCCCGCCAGCTCCAAGAGTCCCTGCATGGTCCCGTCTTCACCAAATCTTCCGTGCAATACGGGGAACACACAGTCAATATGTATTTCTTCTCCGTTAAGGGTCCTTATACCGTGCAGAGTCCTATCAGGAGAAACCGCAGCCATTCTGTTGCTTATCCTGTTCTCCCAGGTACCATCGGCTATTTTTTCTGTTTCGGCATCGGTCAGTATCCACCTTCCGCCTTTGGTTATACCTATTTTATATATATCATATTTCTTCCGGTCAAGTCTTTTTATTATGGATGCTGCCGACTCACATGAGACATCGTGTTCGGATGATATCCCTCCGAAAATGACCAGTAGCTTTACTTTTTCTTTCATTGATACTACCTGCATACTATCTACGTTAACAATTCTTTGTATTTTTTGATGGAATCTTCTATGTCCGAATCGTGTATAAGCTTGCCGTTTTTAAGCACTATTCCCCTCTTACAGAACTCTTTTGCATCACTGGCGGAATGGGTGACAAAAAGTAGCGTAAGCCCCTCCGACTCCATTATCTCATTTACTTTTTTAACGCATTTTTTTCTGAATGACGCATCCCCCACAGAAAGAGCCTCATCAACTATCAGTATCTCAGGCTTTATGTTGGCATTTATCGCGAATCCCAGTCTTGACTTCATGCCGCTGGAATATGTCCTTATGGGCTGGTCGATATAATCGCCCAGTTCGGCAAATTCTATTATTGTATTCTCCAGAGCTTTTATCTCTTTATCTTTGAGCCCCATAAGCTGTCCTTTCAGGAAAATGTTCTCTCTACCCGTAAGTTCAGGGTCGAATCCCGATGTGAGTTCCAAAAGAGCACTTACTCTTCCATGGACTTTTACACTGCCCTCTGTGGGATATGTCACACCTGTTATTATTTTCAGTATTGTTGATTTACCTGCTCCGTTTTTTCCGAAGAAGGCCACCGCTTCTCCTTTCATGATATCAAAAGAAACGTCATCCACTGCCTTTTTTTCTTTGTATTTTATTTTCTTTATAAATACAGACATCAGGCGTTTTTTGTCGTTCTTGAAAAGCTTATATCTTTTTGTGACATTTTTGAATTCTATGACCGGTTTTTCCATTATCTACACTTTCTCCTGTTACTATAACACGTCAGGCAGGTCTTCTTTAAGTTTTTTGTATGCCCAGATAGCAAACGTCCACATTATTATCATTTCTCCGAGAAAAATGGCCAGAAGCAATGGCTGTTCAAAAAACCATCTTTCATATATAAAACAGTCTCTGTATCCGCATACTATATAAGTGACCGGATTGAACATCAGAAAATTTTTCACCCAGTAAGGTATGGCGGGAGAATAAGGGTCCCACATTATTCCGGAAAGCCAGAATATGGCCGTGCTGAAGGCTTTGACAAGATTCCAGAAGTCCTTGCTCATGGCCGCCATGACAGATGCGAAAAGAGCCCAGCCCGTAGCCATAAGAAACATCAGAAGCAAATATAAGGGCAGCTGTATGAAATACTTGTCCGGCATATGGCCGGCCAACATGAACAGTACAATGGTTATCGCAAGAAGTCCCAAGTGTATAACAAGCTTGGAAATACTGACAAATGTAGGGATGGTAGATATGGGGAATTTCATTTTAGTTATAAGGTAACTGTATTTCCTCATGGCTCCGGTGCCTTGATTCCACATATCACTTATATAAAACCAGGCTACCATACCTGATATAAGCCAGAGAAAAAATGAATATCCTTCAGGCCCTCTGGTCCTCAGCCCTACAGAAAAAGCAAACCAGAAAACAAAAATTGTTACAGAAGGCTTGATCACGGCCCATGACCATCCCAGTGCCGCACCGCTGTAAGTTTTTATTATATCAGCCTTTGCCAGTTTGAATATCTGATGCCTCCATGCTATATGCTCTTTTATTATTCTAAATAATTCCATGGGTTCTATTCAACTCCTGTCAATTCTATTATACGGTCATTTATGGTTTTGACTTTTTTTGTGGGCTCATAGTTTTTCTGTCCGAATAATTTCCTGTGCATTTCTTTGACATTGCTTTCCAGTGTCACCGGAGGGCCGTACCATACTCCGTCAACAACAGCCTCGGAGACATCATAGGGCCATCCGGAATTTTTGCCCAGATCATATCTCAGTGTCCCTACAGCAAGTCCAACGATTTTTTTGCCGGTTATATTTGTCCCTATTTCAGGAAGGATCTCTTCTGCAAGATCATTGAGCTCTCCAAGAGACATGGTTTTTGTCTTTTTGAAGGCGGCTTTCATGGTCTTGCGCATTCTTTCTGTTCTTTCGTAATCTCCATTGCCCACTTTTCTTATCCTGCAGTATGTAACTGTCTGGATGCCGTTAAGAGTCTGTTTCCCTGCTTTTTTTATCTTTGTCTTGTCACCGTGAAGAGTTTTGTTTGTACTCTTGATGTATTTGTTCATTTCCTTGATCTCATAATCTTTTATGGTGAGTTCAAGACCTCCCATGTTGTCTGTAGCATCCGCCACGGTTTCCCAGTTGACTTTCACATACTCTTTTATATTGAGATCCATATTACGGTTGAGTGTCCTTATTAGTGACAGGGGGCCTCCGTACATATACTGATGAGTCAGCTTATCAAGTCTATGCTTGCCTTTCTGCTCTTCAAGATCCAGAAGTGTGTCTCTGTATACAGAAGTCAACCTTACTTTTCCGTTATCCTCTTTTATTGTGGCGATTATTATGGCATCTGATTTTGAATATGACTCGTCTTCGTTTTCTCTTGTATCAAGACCTACTATCAGTATATTACGGTAACCTTCCAGCTTTTCCTCAACGCCGGGATTTATATCATAATCTGCTCCGTTCAGGTCTTCATAATCCATATTATTGAATTTGTCCAACAAAAAGAAGTACCCGCCAATCAGAAGTGCCACGCAAACGATCACCAATACGGAAATTATTATTAATGCCTTTCTTTTTTTTGACCAGCGCCGTCTCTTTTGTCTTTTGTTCTCCGGCACAATATTCTCGTAAGTATTTATTTTGTCTGTTCTCAACTCTGCTCCTCTTTATTCATTATGTCCAAAAACCTTTTTGTGGCTTCTTCTATGTTCTTTGTTTTAAAAATAGACGAACCCGCCACGATTATCTCTGTTCCCGACTCAATAACTCTTTTTACATTTGAAAGGTTTATTCCTCCATCCATTTCTATTTTGAATGAAAGCCCGTTTTTCTTTTTCACTTCTGCCAGGGTTTTTGCCTTCTTAAGCGCCGATTCAATAAATACCTGCCCTCCGAAACCGGGGTGGACAGACATTATGAGGACCATATCCACACTGTCAAGCACATCCATCACTGTTTCTTCGGAAGTTTCGGGATTTATTGATACCCCGGCCTTTGCCCCGGCCCTTTTGATCCTTTTTATTATCTCCGGTATCCCCGGGCATGTCTCCTGATGTACTGTTATATACTCTGTTTTTTCTGTCATGAAATCATCTATGTATTTTTGAGGTTCTTCTATCATAAGATGTACATCAAAGGGCATTTCGGTTTTGCCCAGAAGGCTCTTCATAACAGTTGCACCATAGCTTATATTGGGCACAAAATGGCCATCCATAACATCCACATGTATGAGATGCGCTCCACCCTTTTCTATTTCAGCCACGTCTACTCCAAGTTTTGAGAAATCCGCCGACAAGATCGACGGGGCAAGTTTTATCATTTTTCACCTTCCCTGCTGAGTATCAGTATTTTTTCTTTTCCCTTATTTCTTTTATTTGCTCAACATATGAGTCATATCTGGATCTTTTTATTATGCCCAGCTCTACCGCCTCCCTGACAGAACAGCCCGGTTCTGCAACATGCCTGCAGTTATCATATCTGCATTTGTTAAGGTATTCTTTCATCTCGGGATATAGGTGCGAGAGCTCATCCTCATCGGCGTCCAAAATATTAAAAGATGTGAAACCCGGTGTATCATAGACCATCCCGTCATTTATGTCAAATATTTCAACGTGCCTGGTAGTCTGTTTCCCTCTTCCTGTCTTTATGCTTATTTCTCCGGTCTTTGCTCTTTCCTCTTTTAGCAGCCTGTTTAATATGGTGGATTTCCCAACGCCCGATGGACCTGCGAAAGCAACTCTTCTGCCCCGAAAAAAATCTTTCAGCAGATCAATCCCCTCTCCTGTCAGACCACATAGACATATAACGGGATATATTTCTTTATAAATAGATTTTAATTCTTCTATTTCGTTTCCCTTTGCCAGATCCTTTTTGTTAATGCAGATAACGGGCCTCACATTATGCTTTTCCGCCATAACAAGAAAACGATCCAGTATAAATGTGCTGGGTGGTGGTTCTGCAGCAGACACCATGACCGCCAGAACCTCTATATTGGCTATGGGCGGTCTTATGAAAAAATTGTCTCTTGGGAAAATCTTTTCAACCGTGCCGTCACTGTTTTCATCTATACTTATTTCAACTATATCACCGACCAAAGGGACAACTTCTTTTTTTTTGAATATACCCCTTGCTCTGCAGCGATAGATGTCTCCGTCACATTTCACATAATAGAATCCGGCTATGCCTTTAATAATGATTCCCTTCATCCAAACGCCCCGGTCAAAAGCTCACTTTTTTGGTCATAACAGTTTCATCGTCAAATATAACTGTTATGGTCCCGCTGCCGGTCCCGGATATATTGACGGTTTCTCCGCCATCGCTCTTTTGTCTCTGCTCTCCCGAAATAACTGTTCTTGTTCCGTTGCTGTCCGAAACCGTTACTGTCAGATAAAAGATCTCCTGCTTTGCTTTTGAATAGCTCATATCAACTGCGATGGTTGAAGTTC
>DAIMEC010000082.1:0-4882 GCA_036725465.1 Bacillota bacterium
AGAGAAACTTGAAGAGCACGGAGGTAACCTTAAGCGCGCAGCTGTGGCCCTGGCTCAGCTGTGGCGTACGGACAAGATGATGAGAAATCTTGAGGCACTGATGATAGTTGCAGATAAAGAAGCCATGCTTTTGATATCCGGAAACGGAGAAGTTATAGAACCGGATCAGGACTTCATTGCCATAGGTTCGGGCGGCAATTATGCCTATGCGGCGGCAAATGCGCTTTTCAATCACACTGAAAAAAATGCCGAAGAAATCGTAAAAGAATCATTAAGGATAGCATCTTCTATTTGCGTATACACCAATGATAATATAACAGTCGAGAAACTGTAAGGAGGACACAGATGGGAAACAAATTATATTACATGACTCCCAAGGAGATCGTTGCGGAACTTGACAAATATATAATAGGACAGGATGAAGCAAAAAAATCTGTGGCTATCGCCCTTAGGAACAGATATAGAAGAAGTCTTCTGCCGGAAGAACTTATGGAAGAGATAACTCCCAAGAATATACTTATGATGGGGCCGACCGGATGTGGTAAAACTGAAATAGCAAGAAGACTTGCCAAACTGATGGATGCACCCTTTGTCAAAGTAGAAGCGACCAAGTTTACAGAAGTGGGTTATGTTGGCCGTGATGTTGATTCCATGATAAGAGATCTTGTTGAGGCATCCATAAGGATAACAAAACAAAACCGGCTTGAAGAAAAATATGCCATTGCAGAAGAAATGGCGGAAGAAAAGATCATAGAAGCAATAATCCCCGGAAACAAAAAAAACGGAAAGACCCAGGGAGCCGGAGGCCCTTTTGATTTCATATTGAACAGCGGCGGATACCAGAGCCAGAAGCAACAGTATGAAGAACAGCAGGCAAAAAAGGGAGATGAAGAAAATAAAAGTACGGTTCAGGACATTGAAATGGCCAGAGAGCAGGTCAGGCAGCAGCTTAAGGACGGAAAACTGGAAGAACAGTATATAGAAATACAGGTCAATGATGTGCCGAAGGGCAATCAGCTCGACATGAGCCAGGAAGGCATGAGTATAGCCATCGGCAATATTTTCGGAGACATGATGCCCCAAAAGAAGAAAACAAAAAAAGTAAAGGTCAAGGATGCCAGAAAGATATTAAGAGAGGAAGAAGCCCAGAACCTTATAGACATGGATCAGGTCACTGAAGAGGCCCTCGAAAACGCTGAACAGAACGGCATAGTATTTATTGATGAAATAGATAAGATAGCCTCGGGTTCAAGTTACAGATCCGGTGCAGATGTTTCCAGAGAGGGAGTACAAAGAGACATTCTGCCCATAGTTGAAGGCAGTGTGGTAAACACAAAATACGGTCCGGTAAAGACAGATCATGTTCTTTTCATAGGATCGGGTGCTTTCCATACAGCAAAGCCAACGGATCTTATTCCTGAACTGCAGGGACGTTTTCCCATAAGGGTCGAATTGGAGAATCTGACGGAAGAAACCCTTCTAAAGATACTTACCATACCTGAAAACGCCCTTACAAAGCAACATAAAGCCCTTCTTGAAACAGAAGGAATAAAAATCGATTTTTCCGATGATGCAATAAAAGAGATCGCACGTATGGCTTTTCTTATGAATGAACAGACGGAGAACATAGGTGCAAGAAGACTTCATACCATACTTGAGAAGCTGCTGGAAGATATTTCATTCAACATCCCCGAGATGAAGGAAGAAAAGATCGTAATAGACGCCGAATATGTAAAAGAGAAATTCATTGAAAAGATACATCCGGAAGATTTGGATCGTTACATACTGTAATTGTTGAAATGTTATAAAAATTCAAAAAAATCAGTTGCAACGACTCCTTGGAGTATATATAATATATAAGTGGTTAAAAATACTTATATAAACGTAACAGGAGTGTCATAAAATGGAAAACGAGATATTAACAAAAGTACGCAAACTTAACTGGGTACTTCAGGAAGCTCCCAAGGGCAAGTTTTCATTCGGAGAATTGTGTGAGATACTAAGCAATCTTTCGGATGCAAATGTATACCTTGTAAATCCCAGAGGCAAGATAATAGGTGTTCATTATAAAATAGAAGCGGATAGTTCTACTATAGAAGATCCTGAAACCGGAATAGAGAAGCTCCCGAATGAATATACAGAAGCAATGATGCAGATCGTAAAGACCGAAGCCAATCTGAGGGGAGATGAAGTACTGAAAATATTCAAGTATGATTATAATACTCAGGAAAAGTACCACACATTCATTCCCATAATAGGAGGAGAAGAGCGATTGGGGACACTGGTCCTTGCAAGGTATTCACCGGAATTCAGCGATGAAGATCTGGTTCTGGGAGAATTCGGGGCAACTGTGGTGGGACTTGAGATCAACAGAAGAAAGGCTCTTGAGAATGAAGAAGAAGAAAGGAATGAAGAAATCGTAAAAATGGCCATAAGCACCCTTTCATATTCGGAGAGCGAAGCGGTGCAGAAGATTTTTGAGGAACTTAAAAACGGAGAAGGGATACTTGTTGCCAGCAAGATCGCAGATCGTTCCAGAATAACAAGATCAGTCATTGTCAATGCTTTGAGAAAACTGGAGAGCGCAGGAATAATAGAGTCAAAATCTCTGGGCATGAAGGGAACTCATATAAAAGTACTCAACCGTAAATTCTATCAGCAACTGGATAAATTGAAAAATTAAAAGAAATAAATGCTCCGGACTTTTGTCCGGGGCGTTTTTTTATGTTAAAATCAGTATATGTTCAGAATAGATGATGAAAACAAAATAATAAGCAGTGAAGAGTGCAGGGCTGTTATAGTCGGCATACAGAAAAACAGGGATATATCCTATTCCATGGAAGAACTGGCCGGTCTGGCAGAAGCCGCCGGAGCCCATGTTACAGGCCGGATGACACAGAAAACAGAAAAAATGAATCCGGCAACACTGATAGGAGCAGGTAAAGTCCTTGAGTTGGCAGAAATATGCGAAAACATGGAAGTTGATACTGTCATTTTCAATGAAGAACTTAACGGAGCACAAATACGCAATCTGGAGAATGCCTTGGACCGAAGAGTCATAGACAGGACCATACTTATTCTTGATATATTTGCCATGCGGGCTCTTTCCAAGGAAGGCCGGCTTCAGGTGGAACTGGCTCAGCTCAAATACAGACTGCCCAGATTGACCGGATTCGGAAAATCTCTTTCAAGGCTGGGCGGAGGAATAGGAACCAGGGGACCTGGGGAAAAGAAACTCGAAACAGATAGAAGGCATATCAACAAAAGGATAAATGATATAAAAAAAGAACTGGTCCATATCAAAACAAGCAGAGAGGCTCAGAATTCAAAAAGAAAAAGATCCCGGATCCCGGTAGTTGCCCTTGTGGGCTATACCAACTCGGGGAAATCGGCCCTTATGAACAAAATGCTGGAAATGACCGAGAAGGAAGAAAAGGCTGTTGTCTCGGAAGATATGCTTTTTGCCAGTCTTGACACACAGCACAGAAGCATAAATTTAAAAGACGGCAAAACCTTTATTCTGGTGGACACAGTAGGTTTTGTAAGTGAACTTCCCCATATGTTTCTTGATGCATTCAAAGCTACATTAGAAGAGGCGGTGTATGCGGATCTTCTTCTTCAGGTCACAGATCTCACATGTCAGGATCAGGATTTTCACAACGAAGTAACAAAAAAAGTGCTGGAAGAGATAGGAGCCGGTCATAAAGAAAAAATAACTGTGTATAATAAAGCAGATATGGTTTTTGAGAAGGAAAGACCTGCTTCAGGCAGTGGATCTGTTGCCGTGTCCGCAGAGACCGGAGAAAACATGGAAACACTGATGAGAATGATACAAAGCAGGATATTTTCTGACAGGATTGATGTTTATCTTCTCATACCATACAGTAATGGGGAGCTCTTTTCATATATATGTGAAAGAGGAACTGTTAAAAGCAAAGAATATTTGGATGAAGGAATAAGAGTAAAAGCACAGATACCGCAAAAAGACTATCACAGGGTGAAAAAATATGAAATTGTATAAAACAGTCGCCGGGGAGGCAAGCGCCCGGCAGACAATAGAAAAATCCAGATTTATAGCCAGGATAAAGCCGGTTTCATCAAAAAAAGAAGCAGATGATTTTATTGAGGGAATAAGAAAAAAGAATAAAGATGCAACTCACAATGTCCCTGCTATGGTTCTGGGAGACAAATTTCAGATACAGTGGGCGAGTGATGACGGAGAGCCCCAGGGGACTTCGGGTGCGCCAATACTTTACATGCTGATCAGGGAAGGTATAACAAATGTTGTTGTTGTGGTCACCAGATATTTCGGAGGGATAAAACTGGGAACGGGAGGACTTGTAAGGGCATATACGGGGACTGTAAAACTTGCTATTGAAAGGGCCTCCGTACGGGAAATATCGGAAATGGCGGAAATGACTGTAAAAATCGATTATACATTCCTTGCCGGTCTTAAAAATGCTGCCGAAGCTGAAGATTTCAGCATTGAGAACATAGAATATAAAGAAAAAATAACAGTTGTGCTGATTGTTCCTTCAGAGAAGAAAGAAAAAATAAAAAAACTTGTTGCGGGCATTACTTCAGGCAGTGCAAAAGTGGTGTCCGAAAGGCTCATAAAATGTTGAAAAAATAGTATTATTAGTGCCGAAAACACTTGACAGTAAACAGTAGATACTGTATATTATGTAAGTGCGTCAAGCAGTTTTTTGGACATGAGGAGGGCGCTTAGCTCAGCTGGGAGAGCACCTGCCTTACAAGCAGGGGGTCATAGGTTCGATCCCTATAGCGCCCACCATAATAAATGGTCCGGTAGTTCAGATGGTTAGAATGCCAGCCTGTCACGCTGGAGGTCGTCGGTTCGATCCCGATCCGGATCGCCAAT
>DAIMEC010000083.1:0-4836 GCA_036725465.1 Bacillota bacterium
CTTTTTTTGTGGAAAGCGCTGCCCCTCCACGGGAGTCGCCGTCCATCTTTGTCATTATTATACCGTCGATACCAAGTTTGCTGTTGAATCCTTCTGCAGCATTGACTGCATCCTGTCCTGTCAGCGCATCAACTACCAGAAGTATTTCGTGGGGTCTTACTGATTTTTTTATAACATCCAGCTCTTCCATAAGCTTTTCATCTATCTGCAGTCTGCCGGCTGTATCTACTATAAGCACATTGAAGCCCTTTAGTTCCGCTTCTTTTTTCGCTTTTATTGCTATTTCCTCGGGATTTTTGCTGTCTCTCATTATAAAAACGGGTGTATCTGCTGATTTGCCCACTATTTCCAGTTGATCTATAGCCGCAGGCCTGTATATATCACATGCACACAGCATGGGTTTTTTGCCGTTTTTTTTCAGCCATAAAGCCAGTTTCCCGCATGTTGTTGTCTTGCCTGTTCCCTGAAGCCCCACCATCATTATCACTGTGAATCCGGAGGATGAATAGGTCAGCTTGCTGCCGGAACCGCCCATCAGATCCGTAAGCTGGTCATTGACTATTTTGATTACCTGCTGTGCGGGGGTAAGACTTTTCATGACTTCTGCCCCCAGAGCCTTTTCTTTTACCGATGCTACGAATTCTTTTACCACCTTAAAATTCACATCGGCTTCAAGAAGTGCCAGCTTGACTTCCCTCATTGCCTCATCTATATCAGCCTCTGTTAAGGAACCTTTGTTTTTTAGTCCCTTGAACACGCCCTGTAGTTTTTCGCTCAATCCTTCAAACGCCATCTCATTCCCTACTCATTTATTTCATCTATTATTTTCTTGATGCTGTTAAGTTTGTTTTTTGATCCTTTATCAATACTGTTTTCACTTATTATCCGGTCTATTATGTCGTCTATTTTCTTCACTGCTCCGTCGGTTTTTTTGAATTTCTCCACAAGCCCAAGTTTGATTTCATATCCGGTCAGTGTTTTTTCTGCACTTTTTAATGTATCATGAACCCCCTGTCTGCTTATACCGAACTCATGGGCTATTTCCGACAGGGAAAGGTTTTCTTCGTGATAAAGCCTCATGACCTGCTGCTGTCTGTCCGTAAGAAGCTGTCCGTAAAAATCATGAAGCAGGCTTATTTCCGTTATTTTATCAAACATACAATGTAATTTAACACAAACCAAAGGAGCTGTCAAGTACTATGCCTTGTCAGCTCCTTGGTTTTTTTGTTTTTACTTCAGTTTCTCACAAATATACGCTACAGGATAATTCCCGTTTTCATTGATTATCCCAAGAAGTCTTTCAATATCGCTTCCGCTTTCTTTTGATTCTGATATTTTCATGAACAGCTGATCAATAAGGCTCTCCTCAGGCGGATAGACTTCATATATCTCGCATGGCCCCAGATCATTTTGTTTTTTCATATCATTTGCAGCATCATCAAAGGTTCCTATTTCATCTATCAGTCCGTTTTTCTTTGCCTGGGATGCCGAATATATCCTTCCGTCTGCAAGTTTTTTGACATTGTCGATGCTCATGCCTCTGCCATCAGCAACGATATCCACAAACTGTTCGTATGCTTCATCAACAAGCCTCTGCCATATTTCCTTTTCTTCACTGCTCATGGGCTCAGTCATGCTACCCATGGATTTGTTGTTGCCGGAATCAATGGTTACTGTCCGGATACCGTATTTTTCAAGGAGACCCGAGATGTCATAAAAAGTACCGACTGTAACGCCTATTGAACCGGTCCAGCAGTTTCTGCTGGCAAATATCTTATCCGCTGGCGCAGAAAGATAATATCCGCCGGAAGCTGCCATTGATCCCATATAGGCATAAACGGGCCTCTCAGTCTTTTTTTTGTATTCTTTTATCTTCATATAAAGTTCGTCTGTTTCATAAACGGATCCTCCGGGCGAATCAACAAAAACTATAAGCCCTTTGTTGTCTTCGTTTTCTATGGCTTCATCTATACTATCCATGGTGAACTGATGATCATAACCAAGAGGCTCTGAAAGAAAACTGCCGGATGTGTCAGCCCCAATGATCCCGTCAACATGTATGACTGCTATATGATCCTCAGAAACATATGAATAATCGGTCTGCTGTGATCCTCCGGACATATCGGCCCCGAAAAGTCCTGCAGCCCTGTTTACTGGATTGCCTCCTATCGCTGCAAAAATAAGACCCAGAACAATCAGTCCTCCAAGTATAGAACCGAGTATTATAAGTGGTTTTTTCATTTTTGATTTTTTATCCATATGGGTTTTCCTCTTTTATCCTGTCACTCTTCTGTTTCTTTGAAATCTTCGTCTATGGGCACTGCTACGATGATATTCCTTGCATCTTCCAGAGTTTCTTCTCTTACATAAATGTCAATTGGAAATGCTGTAGTATTCCCCATTGCTATCTCTATGAAGTTGCTTGCACCTTTATATTTCTTGAGGCAGGGGACACCTTCACTCCTTAGCTTCGATTCTATGATATCCGCTTTCAAACTGCTTTCACAGGTACAGAGATAAACTCCCTCGCGCCATTTTTTACCGTTATCTTCTTTCATGAAGAGACCGCCTTTTCTTCTATTTCTTTTAGCAGCATGGCTTTGAACCGCTCAAGTGGTATTTCTCCAAGTTCGCCTCTTTTTCCGGAACGGACAGAAAGGCTTTTTGCTTCTTCTTCTCTTTCCCCTATTACGCCTATGTATGAAACTCTTTCATTTCTTGCTTCACGCATTTTATATCCTATTTTTTCATTTCTTATATCCAGTTCGACCCGCAGTCCTGCTTTTCTGAGTTCTTCTGCTGTTTGTTCCGCATACTCTGAAAACTTTTCTGTAACAGTGAGCAGTTTAACCTGAACAGGGGCCAGCCAAAGGGGAAACTTGCCGGCGAAGTGTTCTGTCAGTATGGCTATGAATCTTTCGATGGAACCGAAAATAACTCTGTGTATCATTGCCGGCCTGTGTTTCTCTCCGTCCGCTCCAATATAGTTTGAATCAAACCTCTGGGGCATCTGGAAATCAAGCTGTATAGTGCCGCACTGCCATGTCCTGCCTATGGAGTCCTCCAGATGAAAATCAAGTTTGGGCCCGTAAAAAGCCCCGTCACCTTCGTTCACTGTATACTCCATTCCTATTTCCTCTGTTGCTTCTCTTAAAGCTTCAGTGGCTCTTTGCCATTCTTCATCAGTACCCATGGCATCTTCCGGCTTTGTGGAGAGCTCAATGTGATATTTGAATCCAAAAAGGCTGTAAACATAATCTATAAATCCTATCACGCCCTTGATCTCATCCTTTATTTGTTCCGGTAACATGAATATATGTGCATCATCCTGAGTAAATGTCCTTACCCTCATAAGACCGTGAAGTGCTCCCGAAAGCTCATGGCGGTGCACCTGTCCCAGCTCTCCCATTCGTATTGGCAGGTCTCTGTATGAATGTATCTTTCTTCCGTAAACCATCATTGCTCCCGGGCAGTTCATAGGCTTCACGGCAAAATCCACATTATCTATTTTGGTAAAATACATATTGTCTTTGTAATGATCCCAGTGTCCCGAGGTATGCCAGAGCTCCTCCTGGAGTATAAGCGGAGTCTTTATTTCTTCATATCCTCTTTTTTCATGTTCCTGCCTCCAGAATTTTTCCAGCTCGTTCCTTATTACCATGCCTTTAGGCAGAAAGAAAGGGAATCCCGGACCTTCGTCATAAAGGGCAAAAAGGTCCATTTCCTTTCCTATCTTCCTGTGATCACGTTTTTTTGCTTCCTCAATTCTTTTCAGATATTGATCCAGCTCTTCCTGGCTTGGAAAGGCAGTTCCGTATATTCTCTGGAGCATCTTTTTATCCGAGTCGCCTCTCCAGTAGGCTCCTGCCACACTGGTCAGATTTATTGCCTTTATCTGGCTTGTTTTTTCCATATGAGGTCCTGCACAAAGATCAACGAAATCTCCCTGTTTATAAAACGAAAGTTTTTCATCCTCGGGAAGATCCTGAATAAGTTCCACTTTGTAATCTTCCTTCCGCTCTTTCATCAGCTTTATTGCCTCTTCTCTGGGAAGCTCAAATCTTTCGAGTGGCAGACCGGACTGTATTATTCTTTTCATTTCCTTTGTTATTTTTTTGAGATCTTCATCATTGAATTTATAATCAAGATCGAAGTCATAATAAAACCCGTTTTCTATGGCAGGTCCGATTGCCAGTTTTGCCTCCGGCCAGATTTTTTTTACGGCATGAGCCATTATATGCGAGGCAGTATGCCTGTATTTTTTTCTCACTTCTTCATTTGAGAAGTCTATATTTTCTTTTGCCATTTTTATTCCTCCATTGCCAGTTCGATCAGCCTGTCTATAAGCTTTTCATAGCTTAGTCCGCAAGCTTCCCAAAGCTTGGGATACATGCTTATACTTGTGAATCCCGGGATCGTGTTTATTTCGTTGAATATGATTTGATTTTTTTCATCAAGGAAAAAATCCACCCGGGCCATTCCTCTGCAGTTCATTGTTTTATATATAGAAACAGCCTCTGCTCTTATTTCTTCTTCTGTTTGCGGACTCAGATCTGTTACGATGCGCGTCCGGGATTTTTTGTTTATATATTTTGCTTCATAATCATAAAACTCATTTGCCGGAAGTATTTCTCCCACTGCCGAAGCCTTTGGATCTCTGTTGCCCAAAACAGAAACCTCCAGTTCTCTTCCGGATATAGCTTCCTCTATTATTATCTTGTGGTCTTCGGCGGCGGCTCTGGTTATTCCCTCAAAAAGCCCGATCTGGTTTTTGACTTTGGATATTCCCACAGAAGATCCTGCATTTGCCGGTTTCACGAAAAAGGGGTAATCTCC
>DAIMEC010000084.1:0-4792 GCA_036725465.1 Bacillota bacterium
AAGAGCTGGCCATATCAATAAGCAATCTTGCTGTGGACAAGCTTCATATAATAGGAGATATATTTGACAGAGGCGCTCACCCGGATGACATAATGGATTTCCTGATGGATTACCACAATGTGGATTTTCAGTGGGGGAATCATGATATTGTCTGGATGGGAGCGGCAACGGGAAACTGGGCATGTATATCAAATGTCCTTAGAATGAATATAAGCTATAATAATTTCGATATGCTGGAGATCGGGTACGGAATAAATCTCCGCCCTCTGGCGGTGTTCGCAGAAAGAGTATACGGCGATGATCCCTGTGAGCATTTCAAGCCAAAAATGCTGGACAAAAACAAGTTCGATCCGGTGGATGAAGACCTGGCGGCAAAGATGCACAAGGCTATAGCCATATGCCAGTTCAAGGTGGAGGGTCAGAGAGTAATGGCCCATCCGGAATACGAACTGGAGAACAGACTTCTACTGGATAAAATAGACCTCAAAAATGGAACGGTAAAAATCAATGATAAGGTATATGAACTGCGGGACAAGAATCTTCCCACCATCGACCCGGAAAACCCTTATGAACTGACGAATTTAGAGAAACGGTTGATGAGGATACTGGAAGCATCTTTTTTGAAAAGTGATAAACTTCAGGAACACATAAAATTCCTCTATTCCCATGGATCTCTTTATAAAATAGTAAACGGCAATCTCCTTTATCATGGCTGCATACCCATGAACCGGGAAGGCGAGTTCAAGGAATGTACTGTAAATGAAGTAACGAAAAAAGGCAGGGAATATATTGATTACCTGGATGACGAAATAAGAAAGGCATATTACAGTCCCAACAAGTCAGGGGAGACCGGCAGATCAGGAGATTTGATGTGGTATCTGTGGCTGGGCAAAAGCTCGCCGCTTTTCGGAAAAGATCAGATGACCACATTTGAAAGACTTTTCATCGATGACAAATCGACACACAAAGAAAAGACGGTAGAATATTATTCTCTTATAAAAGAGAGAAAAACATGTGAAAAGATATTAAGAGAATTCGGTCTGGACCCCGAAAAAAGCAAGATACTTAACGGACATGTTCCGGTCAAAATAAAAGACGGGGAAAGCCCGGTCAAGGGAGAAGGGCTGCTTTATATCATAGACGGCGGCATATCGAAAGCCTACCAGAAGACTACGGGAATAGCAGGATATACTTTTATCTTCAACTCATGGTTCATGGCCTTGTCCGAGCATAAGCCATACCAGCCGCTGCAGTCCGACGGGACTCAGAAATTCTTCACTCCGACCATAAAGACCGTGGACATGCTGAAAGAGAGAATGTATATAAAAGATACAGATGACGGCAAAAAACTCATGGGCGAAATAAAGGAACTGGAAGCTCTGATCGAAGCCTATAAGGATGGCGAAATCAAGGAAGACAACGAATGATATTCTGATGAAAGCTGTTGTCAATAAAGACACAATAAAACCGGAGGAAATACCTCCGTTTTTATTTTCCTCTCAATACTGATTCCGAATCATTTGTCAACTTTAATCAATTAAATTCATAATATTCATCATCGGCATCGACATTATACCTTGTAACAGTATAAAACAAAGTCTTATATTCAATGACGTCTTCGCCATAGCTTTTTTCATAGCAGAATCTTGGTGGTTGCTTATAAGCTTTGACGCTCATGTAATCAAGACCATGCAGACAGCATAGCATAAGAAGGAAGCAACCTATTGTACAAATTATCCTTTGGGGCTTTTTCGTTATTTTGATTACTGCACAAAGTTTGTATATCCCGATAGAAGCAATAACACAACCAATTACGGAATAGATAGATCCCCAGCTGCTGTCACTGGGGAAAACAGCAAATGAACTAATAATAATAAACGCCCCAAAACCAGCCAGGATGGCTCCTATAAATTGATGTAACTTGCCGGTTTCAGATTTTTTTACTACATCACCATAACCTGCAACTTTAACTAATGTATCTCTGATTTCATTATCCATTTTCTTACTTTTCCTTTCGCCATTAATGACTTCACGGATGTCAACGTCGTAATAATCCGCTATCTTGACGAGCAAACTAAGATCAGGCATATTATTTCCTGTTTCCCATCTGGAAACTGTTCTGCCGGCAACATTGAATTCTTCAGCTAACTGTTCCTGGGTCAATCTTTTTTCTTTTCGAAGTTTTTTAAGAAAACTCCCGATTTTTTCCTGATCCATTTTTCTACCTCCTTTCATCAAAATGGTATTGCATATTTACGACCATCTACACGACACAAAGTGAGAAATGCCGTTAATGATCAACTGGACACATCTTGTCCGGTTGTTTTCCTTCTGTAATTCATGAATTTATGCAATAGTCCAATGAGGTATAAATTCAAATTTGTTCATTTTTGTTGTATATTAGCAATTATATCACTTCTTCAATGTTTGATATAAGCAAAATCCCTTTATTATCCCTTTGGTAATTGAATAAGGCTTGATTTTACTCAAATTTACCAGATTATGTAAAAGATATTAGATGATATTGGAAGATAATATAACCTTGAAAATCATTGAAATTTCAAAGAAAAAACCCCTAACTATTGCAGTCTTGGGGTTTTTGGTGCGCCATGAGGGATTCGAACCCCCGACCTTCGCATTCGTAGTG
Organism: Bacillota bacterium; assembly: GCA_036725465.1. GTDB lineage: Bacteria > Bacillota > Clostridia > Peptostreptococcales > Anaerovoracaceae > UBA1422. Next base: position 2,648 of record DAIMEC010000084.1, read on the forward strand.
CGCGACTCTATCCAGCTGAGCTAATGGCGCAGGCTTACTAAAAGCACCGTTATAAATTATACAGCAAGGTATGGTTTGTTGTCAAAGGAAATAATAATCAATAATGGCAGCAAAACCGTCAAATAATGAGAATAAACAGCAATATTTGTTTTGAAAAACAAAAAAAATACAAATTACTTGTTGACAACACATCAAGAATAATATAGTATACTGATGATAATTGAATATCAAAGACTATGACGGAGACAGTAGGGTCTTTTGAAAGAACAAAGCGAACCGGGGATGGTGAGAGCCCGGTATCCGGTAAAAAGACACACGAAGATCACTTCTGAGTTGCAGGACTGAAGAAAGTAAGTTCTGACGGCTTCCCCCGTTACAGGGAACACGTATGATAGTATGTTGTATTTGGTGGTTAGCGAACAGCGCGAGCTGTCGCCCTTATACAAGGCGGCAGCTTTTTGATTTTGTACATCAGGACGGCATAAAAATGCCGGGAGGATAAAATGGTTCAGGAAAGAATGAAACAGATACTGGAAAACGAGGCGGTGGAGATCCGCTGGCACGGTCGTGGAGGACAGGGCGCAAAAACCGCGTGCCTTCTTCTGGCGGAAGTGGCATTTAATTCGGGAAAACATGTTCAGGGATTCCCCGAATACGGACCGGAAAGAATGGGAGCACCCATAACAGCATATAACCGTATCACAAAAGAGCACTGTAAGGTCCATTCAAATATATATCACCCGGATTATGTTGTGGTGGTGGATGAGACTCTGCTTCATTCTGTGGACGTGGCAAGAGGCATAAAAGACGGAGGGGCCCTTATAATAAATACCGGAAAAGACCGGGAAGAAATAAGGCCTTTGCTGAACGGATATGAAGGCAATATATATACTCTGGATGCAGAACGCATATCGATGGAGACCATGGGAAAGAATTTCCCCAACACACCCATGCTGGCGGCTGCAGTAAAGGTAAGCAATCTTATGGACGAAGAGAGTTTCGTAAAGGACATGGAAGAATCTTTCAGGCATAAATTTGCTCATAAACCCCATCTTATAGAAGGAAATATGGCGGCTCTGAAGATGTCGCTGAAAGAGGTGCAGTAAATTGAACAAAACAGCGAAAAAAAGCGCAGCGGAAATAAACGAAAAAATAACCTGGCAGGAAATAACCACGGGAGCCGAAATTTGTGAAGGCGGCACTTCAAAACTGGTCAACACAGGAGACTGGAGAGTAAAGGTGCCGGTATTTATTGAGGAAAAATGCAAACACTGCATGCTTTGTGTGCCTTTTTGTCCTGACAGTTCCATACCGGTCAAAGATGGCAGGAGACTTGACTTCGATCTGATGCACTGCAAAGGTTGTGGTGTATGTGTCAAGGTTTGTCCCTTCGGTGCTATAGACTTTGTTAAGGAGGAAAAAAAATGAGTATAAGAGAAAGGATGTCCGGGAACGAAGCGGTTGCTCATGCAATGAAACAAATAGAGCCGGACGTGATGGGGGCATTCCCAATTACACCTTCAACAGAGATACCCCAGTATTTCTCTGACTATATAGCAAACGGAAAAGTGGATACCGAATTTGTTGCCGTTGAATCCGAACACAGTGCCATGTCGGTATGCATGGGAGCCTCGGCCGCGGGAGCCAGAGCCGTTACTGCAACATCTTCTGCAGGACTTGCATACATGTGGGAGCTTCTTTATGTGGTGGCTTCATCAAGACTGCCGGTCACCATGGCAGTGGTGAACAGAGCGCTGACGGGACCTATCAATATAAACAATGATCATTCCGATTCCATGGGAGCCAGAGATTCGGGATGGATACAGATATATGCCGAGACCAATCAAGAAGTATATGATAATTTCATACAGGGAGTTATCATAGCCGAAAAAAGCAGACTGCCTGTGATGATATGTCAGGACGGATTCATAACCAGTCATGGTGTCTCCAACATAGAGCTGATAGAAGACGAAAAAGTCAAAGAGTTTGTCGGTGACTACCGGCCGGAGAATTATCTGCTCAAGAAAGAAAATCCTCTTGCAGTGGGACCTTACGGAGTATCGCCCTATTATATGGAAGTCAAGAGACAGCAGGCGCAGGCCATGAAAGACTCCATGCCTGTAATCAAAAAGACCGCGGAAGAAT
>DAIMEC010000085.1:0-4773 GCA_036725465.1 Bacillota bacterium
GTCTGTGTGGCCCTTTGTCTCAAGTACTGTTATATACTCTTTACCCAGGCTTATATTGTCACCTTCTTCTATCACTTTATCTATATAGAGTCCTTCAATGATTATTTTTTGAGGATCTCCCTGGCCGTAATATTTTTCTGCAGCTATACCCAGAGTCCTGATCGTTTTTATGGCTCCCGGCCTTTCGAAAACAGCCTTGCCGTGGGCCGCACCAAATACGATGAGCTCCGGCCAGCAGCGCCTCAAATAAGGAATACCTCCTGCATGATCATAATGGGTGTGGCTAAGCATCACATAATCGAGAGTCCGGGCCGATCCGTCCTTTTTTTCCTGCCGCTTTATGGCTTCTTTTATGTTTTGCACCAGTTCTTCTCCGCAGTATGCCATCCCGCAGTCAAAAAGTGCTGTTTTTTCACTTCCGAAAAACAGGATCGATTCTCCCCCGAAACCTGCTGTTACCCTGACGAGACCATCGGGAAAATCAAATCTGTTATGATCGTGAAAATCCCTGAACATATATGTTTTTTCTTCTTTCTTCTTGTTTTTCATGACTATAAAAAAATTACATGTGAGCATTATTATTATTGCGATCCCTGCGAAGCCTTCCAGTGGAAGCATATATGCCACAACATTCCTGAATCCCATAAGTCCCAGAAGGAAACCTGCCATTGCTATAATGACTGTTTTCCGATTTTTTTTGCCGTCATTTTTAAGTCTGGTGGTAAATCCATAGTAATTCCCTGTGGCCGAAGAGTAAATAGCAAAAAGCATTACGCCCGTATATATCACACCGGTAACAGGGGAAAGTTCCATGGCAAAAGCCAGCATAGGCATGTCCATTGATTCGGAAAAACCCGCATCGGTCTGAAGGGCCAGGGTGATCATAAGCGCCAGTACCGCCAGGAACGATCCTCCCAGCGCCGCTCCCAAAACAGCATGATCGGTGCTTTTTGCATTTATTGATGCATTGGCAACAATGGGCACTACAGCCAGTATGTTATATGAGAGATAAAGCACTGCCGCCAGTTGCCAGACGGATGCAAGCGGACTGGGGATCATCTGACTCTCTATGCCGCTTTCCGGTATGCCTTTTAATATAACACCGCCGCAGACAATTACCATTACAATTATGAGCAGCGGAATGACATAACCGAAAACCTTTGCGACCCGCTTAAACCCGCCAAGTACTGTTGCAATGACAAGTATTACTATGAGGGCTCCTCCCAGTATCCTGCTTGCTCCAAACTGCTGCATGAACAGTGCTCCTCCGGCAGCTGTCATGGTTATCACAACAGTAAACAGCATGAATGACATAAAATAACCTGTAAAAGCTTTCAGTATCCTGCTGTTTCCCGGGACTATTATTCTGCCCAGATCGTTTGTTTTTAGTGTTCTTGCTATTATTGCGGTCATTATGCCGACAAAAATAAAAAGTGCACCCACAAAGGCAAGACCCGCAAATCCGTATTTACCGAAAACGCCGAAAAACTGCCATATTTCCCGGCCCGAAGCGAAGCCTGCTCCCATGATGGCTCCCGCATAAAGAAAGGCGATACCAAAAACACCCAGTTTTCTTTCAGTCATTTATATCACCTTGTCTTTTGATTTCATTGGCTTCCCTTATTTCTCCTGCGGTAAAGATTGCCAGCCCGATCCATATTATAACAAATGCCATGAACTGAACCAGGTCGAAGGGTTCTTTGAAAAGAAATATACCTATTATAAGGGTTATTGAAGGCGATATATACTCAATAAGTCCCAGTGTAACAAGGGGGACCCTGTTTGCGGCCACTGCGAAGGTGCCAAGGGGTATTGCTGTCAGAATGCCCGAAAGAAAAAGAAGAGCATACTGATAAGGCTCTGCAACGGCAATGGCCCCTTTTCCGTTTACTTCAAGATAAACGATCACCGCCGCCGCCACAGGCACAAGAAACATGGTTTCATAAAAAAGTGAAAGCATGGCCTCTATATTGAATGTTTTTTTCATTGCAGCATATACAGCAAAAGTCACCGCAAGGCTGAGTGCGATGAGAGGGATCTCTCTGAAATACAAAAGGATCAAAAGCACCCCCGCGCATGCGAAGCAGAATGCGGTAAGCTTGAATTTTGTCAGTACCTCTTTGAAAATGATAATGCCGAATATGCAGACCATCAATGGTTCTATATAATAGCCTATACATGTCTGTATTACAAAATCAGCATTTACAGCCCATATATATATGCTCCAGTTTGCCGTTATTACAAGACCGGCTGCAAAAAATTTGAGTTTTGCTCCCCTTTTTTTTAGCGGAGCTTTGATGGCTTTTATCCCGTAAAGCTTAAGCGCTGCAATAAAGCAAACAACCCCCACAAGCATTATTCTGTAAAAGATTATCACCGAAGAATCTATCGGCCGAAGTGCCTGCCAGTATATCGGCAGGACCCCCCACAGTACGGCGCATATAAGGGCTGCTGTTATTCCTATTTTATATTGTTTCCTGCTCTCACTCAAGATGTCCTTTTTCCTTTCTTTTAACGGCCCGGGTCCGTAAGTTCTGAAATATTTACCATATAGTCATCCACCTCATAATTCATACATTCCGAAAAATCATAAATGTATTCTTCCCCTTCAAGCTTTTCAAGCCTGGCCAGTGTAAGTGCATCCCTCAATGTGAGAAGCTTTTCTTCTCCGGTAGCGGGATCTTTGCAGCCTACAGCCGATTCAAAACAGTACCAGGTTTTGAAGCCGGCCAACTGTTCTGAAAATCTTGCCAGGTTGTCTTCATCATCTGAAGCCTTGATGAACCCGGCCATTGACAGTTTTATTTTTTCAAGAAGAGTATAAATATCATTTGCGTCATCCGGCAAAGCATCAAGCATATCATCGAAATAGTTGACGATTATTTCACCCACTATTTTTTTGTCTGTCTCGGAAAAAAGTGAAAAAAGAGTGCTTTCGGGTATAGTTTCTTCACATTCCACAAGGTCTGCAAAATTCTCGAAATACTCAAATTCGATGGGTGCATCTATTTCCAGAAAAGACAGAAGATCCTGCAGATCCATATACTCACCTTCTTTCATACATGAGCTAAGCTTCTTCCAGGTCCAGATTTTTGAATTCAACATTGACATCCGAATGCATGAATATACGCTCGATCATCCTTACAAAATTCTCCGACAGATCGCTGGCATAGAAAGTGTTTTCTTTTTCCGGACGTTCTGCCAGCATTTGATTTTCTTTAAGGGTGCTTTTTATACTGCTTACGATCTCTTCCGATGGATCTATTATCCTTATATCCGGATATCTCCTTTCTATGTTGCTTCTGATCAGTGGATAATGTGTGCAGCCCAGAACGACTGTATCAATGCGGTTTTCCAAAATAAAATCATCCATATAATGTCTTATGGTCAGATCCATTATATCGTTTTCTATTATTCCCTCTTCTATAAGAGGCACAAATGCGGGACATGCACTTTCAAATATGTCCAGTTTCCCGTTTTGTTTAAGTATCGTATCTTCATATGTGTGACTTGCAATGGTCACCTTTGTACCTATTATTCCTATTCTGTTGCTGGGAGAACAGTTTTCGGCCACTGCACCTGCCGCCGGCTGTATTATCCCCAGTACGGGAGTACCGGGAAATCTTTCTCTAAGGTCATAAAGGCATGTGGCACTTACGGTGTTACATGCAATAACAATCATCTTCACGTTGTTTTCAACAAGAAAGTCCGCTATCTGCAACGAGAATTTTCTTATGGTTGATGTTGCCTTTGACCCGTAAGGTGTGCGGGCCGTGTCGCCAAAATAAATTATTCTTTCGTTAGGCAATTTTTTCATCAGATGAGGCACACACGTAAGGCCGCCGAGACCGGAATCAAAAAAACCTATGGGCCTGTTGTCCATTGTTTATTATCCTTTCAAGTTGGTGTATAATATATATTACATCAAGAATATTGTAAAGTAAACACCACGGAGGATGCAATGGTCAAAAAACTAAAAAACAGAAAAGATATAGATAAAAAATACAAATGGGATATCAGCTCCATGTATCCCAACGAGAGACAATGGGAAAAAGACGTGGAAAAAGCTCTTAAAAATGCTGAAAGTTTTACAGGATTTGCAGGGCGGCTGACAAAAGACAGCAGCACACTGCTTGATGCCTTCAAAAAAAGAGACAGCATTTGGCAGACCATGGAAAAAGCATATGTCTATGCAAGAATGAAAAGAGATGAGGATAACGAAGACCGCAAGTACCAGTCCATGTGCGGCAAAGCCGGTGCATATATGGCAAAAATAAGTGCTTTCTGTTCTTTCTTCGTGCCCGAACTTCTAAAGGCGCCAAAAGATAAACTGATGGCTTTCATTGAGGAGGAGCCGGGTCTTTCCGTATACAGATTTGCCGTGACCGACATCCTTCGCCAGAAAAAACATATTCTCTCCAAATCCGAAGAAAACATCATGGCTCAGATCGGTGAAGTGATGCCGGCTACAAATGAGATATTCACAATGCTCAATAATGCAGACCTTGAATTCGGTAACATAAAAGATGAAAACGGCAGAAAAGTCCAGCTGACTCACGGCAATTACATCAATTTTATGGAAAGCAGAGACCGCAATGTAAGGCGTGCCGCCTACAAAAAAATGTACAACTGCTACAGAGAAATGATCAACACCATCGGTGCAGCCTATAATTACAACACAAAAACCGATGTAGTGAACTCCCGCATCAGGAAATACAGCTCCTCAAGGGCAGCGGCTCTTTCCGGCGATAATATCCCTGATGCAGTATATGA
>DAIMEC010000086.1:0-4710 GCA_036725465.1 Bacillota bacterium
ATGCCCACACCGAATCCTGCGATTATGGTAGTTGCAGGACCGGTCTCGCTTTGTCCTGCGATTTTCTTTACTGATTTGTAATCTGAAGAAGTGTAAACTTCTGTTATCTTTCCTATTGCTATACCGACGATAAGTCCTCCTATGATAGCCACTGCATATTTGATGCTGCCCAGCATGAAATAACTGAGGACGAATGAGAATATTATTACTATTATGCCACTTATATATGTGCCCATATTAAGTGCAGTGGCAGGATTGCCCCCTTCTTTACCTCTTACCATCAGTATTCCTATTATTGATGCTATTATTCCTACTGAGGAAAGCAAAAGCGGGAACAGAGCCGCTGCCGTTTCATCGAAAAGGCCTCCCGAGTTTGCTACAGCCACAGCTGCGAGAGTTATTGCGGAAATTGTTGAGCCCACATAAGATTCAAAAAGATCTGAACCCATTCCGGCAACATCGCCCACATTGTCACCTACATTATCTGCTATAACAGCGGGGTTTCTGGGATCGTCTTCGGGTATACCGGCTTCCACCTTGCCTACCAGGTCTGCTCCCACATCTGCGGCCTTTGTATATATACCGCCACCTACTCTTCCGAAAAGAGCCATGGAAGAAGCCCCGAGTCCAAATCCGGTAATGACCGACACACAGTCAAGACCCATTATAACAAAAATCACGCCCAGGCCCAGAAGACCAAGACCGGTTACGCAAAGTCCCATTACAGCACCGCTCCTGAAGGCTATCTTCAGGGCTTTGCTCATGCCGGATTCCATTGCTGCGTTTGCAGTCCTGACATTGCCTTTGGTGGCGACTTTCATTCCGAAGAAGCCGGCCAGAACGGAAAGACATGCACCTACCACATAAAGTGCCGCAGTGATCCAGCTTATTGCGAACCCTATTATAAGGAAAAGCAATAATATCACAGCCACCATTGTCTTGTACTCTCTGCTTAGAAAAGCCATAGCTCCTTCTCTTATAAATCCGGATATCTCTTTCATTCTGTCTGTGCCTTCATCGGCCCTGCCGATCCAGGCTGTAAGGCCGTATGCCACTATCAGCCCTATGATCGCCGCCACAGGGACGATAATCGCTAATGCATTCATGTTTTAAAACCTCCTTAAACTGCTGATAAGAGGCATCTTCCCGACACCTCTTACCCACAATAAATATTTTACATATTGATTTGATTGAACTGTTCTCATGCTGTATGGCTTTCCAGTGTAACTATGACCAGTGACAGCACAATAAAAATAACAGCTGCAGTTGTGGCTATCCTGCCAAGGATAGCTTCATATCCTCTGCTCTTTTTCTTTCCGAAAAGCTGCTCAGCACCGCCACCTATGGCTCCTGCCAAGCCGGCGCTGTTGCTGGACTGCATAAGTATGCTTATCATGAGTATTACACTGGCAACTGCCAGTATCACTTTAAAAACTATCATTAAAGTCGCCATTGCTGTTCCTCCTGTAACTGTAACAAAATCACATTCCGTCACAGCCATTTGAGTTTAACATAAGACTATTTAAAAATCAAGGATTTTTCTGCTTCAAAAATCTATTATTTGCATAAAATCAACAGGTTCAAGGCTTGCTCCACCGACCAGGCATCCGTCTATTTGGGGCATGTTCATTATCTCTGATGCGTTTGCCGGTTTCACACTTCCTCCATACTGTATAATAACGCTGTCCCCTGCCTCCGGGCTGTAAAGATCATCTATAGTATTTCTTATGATGCCGCACATTTCTTCCGCCTGCAGCGGACTTGCGGTAAGTCCGGTTCCTATTGCCCATACAGGTTCATACGCAATAACAAGTTTTTTGATCTGTTCCTCCCGAATTCCTGCAAGTCCCCGGTGAAGCTGTTTTTTGACTACTTCAGCTTCTGTTCCCGCTTCTCTTTGTTCAAGCACTTCACCAACACACATTATCGGAACAATGGATGTTTCAAAGAGCTTATGCAGTTTTTTGTTGACAGTTTCATCTGTTTCAGCAAAGTACTGTCGTCTTTCCGAATGACCGACAATACAGTAATCCACTCCTATCTCTTCCAGCATAAGAGCAGACACCTCTCCTGTAAAAGCTCCCTGATCTTCAAAATGAACATTCTGAGCCCCGACCTTTATTTGTGTTCCCTCAAATACTGCCTTTAGAGTATCAAGGTGAACATATGGTGCGCATATGGCTGTCCTTACATCTGTATCCTTATAAAGCTCCTTGAATTCTCGTGCAAAAACCACCGTTTCGATGCGTGACTTGAACATCTTCCAGTTGCCTGCAATAAAAGGTATTCTCATATCATTTGTCCTCCAAAACTGCTATGCCCGGCAATTCTCTGCCCTCAAGAAATTCCAGTGATGCTCCACCTCCTGTTGATATATGGTTCATTTTTTGTGCCATTCCGAATTTCTCAACAGCAGCCGCAGAATCTCCTCCGCCTATTATGGTCAAAGCGTTGCTTTTTGCCATGGCTTCTGCAACAGCTTTTGTGCCTTCTGCAAAACTGTCCATTTCAAACACTCCCATGGGGCCGTTCCATACTACCGTCCGGGCTGAGGCTATCTCGGCAGTAAAAAGTTCCATTGTTTTCGGACCTATATCCATACCCATCATATCCTTTGGTATACTGTCATTGTTACAGATTTCCCTTCTGCAGTCTTCAGAAAACTCTTCCGAACATAAAACATCCAAAGGCAACAGCATTTTTACTCCTGAAGCTTCAGCTTTTTTGATGAGTTCTCCTGCCAGTTCAATGTTTTCATTATCCAGTATTGACCTGCCGATTTCAAATCCCATGGCTTTGAAAAAGGTATATGCCATGCCGCCACCGATAATGAGAGAATCTACTTTTTTGAGCAGGTTTTCTATCACGGGTATTTTGTCCTTGACTTTTGCTCCGCCCATTATGGCCAAAAAAGGTCTTTCCGGTTCTTCAAGGGCGTCTCCAAGAAATCTGATCTCTTTTTCCATAAGAAAACCCGAAACAGAGGGTACATAAGCTGAAATGCCCACCGTTGAGCAATGTGCCCTGTGAGCCGTTCCGAAGGCATCGTTCACGAAAACTTCTCCCAGCTCAGATAACTCTTTTGAGAAAGTGTCCATATTTTTTGTTTCTTCTTTTCTGAATCTGGTATTTTCAAGAAGCATAACATCACCTTCTCCAAGTTCAAGTGATGCAGCCCTTACCTTTTCCGAAATGACCTCCGGACAGCTTATGAAAAGGACTTTTTTGTTCAGCAAAGTGCTCAGTCTTTCTGCAACGGGTTTGAGAGTATATTCCATCTTAGCCTGCCCCTCGGGCCTTCCCATGTGGGACATCAATATAACTTTTGCACCGTTTTTTATCAGATATTCAATTGTAGGCAAAGCTGCTTTTATACGCACATCATCGGTTATGCCAAGGTCGTTAATCGGCACATTGAAATCACAACGCACAAGCACTCTTTTGCCTTTGACTTCTATATCTCTTACTGTCTTTTTCATTTGCAGCCTCCTTTATTGTTTATCAGGCATTGTCCACTGATGACATATGCTTTATCAGCATAAGCACTTTGGATGAATATCCGTACTCATTGTCATAAAAAGCAATAAGCTTGAAGAATCTTTCATTCAGCATTATTCCTTCCCTTGAATCAAATATTGATGTGCACGGATCACCTATGAAATCACTGGAGACCACCTCATCATCCACATACTCCAATATGCCTTTCATGGGACCTTCCGAAGCTTCTTTCATTTTGCTGCACATTTCCTCGTATGTCGCTGCCTTGGCCAGTCTCACATTAAGGTCTATTACTGAAACATCTGCCGTGGGCACTCTGTATGAGATGCCTGTCATTCTGCCTTTAAGATCAGGTATAACAAGTCCCACTGCCTTGGCTGCTCCCGTTGTGGACGGGATTATATTGCCGAATGCTGATCTCCCGGTTCTCCAGTCTTTCATTGATCTTGCATCAACGACTTTCTGCTTTGCTGTTGCCGCATGTATGGTTGACATCAGGGCCTCTTCTATAGTCCAGTTATCATGTATGACTTTTGCAAGAGGTGCAAGACAGTTTGTCGTGCACGAAGCATTGGAAACTATCTGATATTCTTTTTTGTATTCATTGTGGTTGACTCCCATTACAAAAGTAGGAGTCTCGGTATCCTTGGCGGGAGCGGAAATAATAACTTTTTTTGCTCCTGCCTTTATGTGATCCATCGCCTTCTCAGTGGTTACATAAGCTCCTGTGCCCTCGACTATATACTCTGCGCCGCAATTTTTCCAGGGTATATTTACTGCTTCGCTTTCGCTGTAAACAGGAACTTTTCTGCCGTTTATCACAAGGCCCTCTTCATACATGTCAAGGCTTTTGGGAAAACGACCGAAAGTCGTATCGTACTTCAGCATATACAACATATAATCTTTTTCTGCGTTACGAACATTTATGCCGCAGATGTCGATTTCAGGGTCATCCATGGCTGCACGGATCGCCACTCTGCTTATACGACCAAAACCACTAATACCAACTTTTACTGCCATTTCGATTCCTCCTCATACTCTGCCCCGGGGCAGAACAAATGAAATAAAACTATATAATTACTATGATATAACAAAATCAATAACGCTTTCTTTTTGAAGAAGAAGATATCCCCATTTCATCACGATACTTTGCAATGGTCCTTCTGGAAATATCTATTCCTCTTTCCTTCAAAAGCAGAACAAGGGTCTGGT
>DAIMEC010000087.1:0-4678 GCA_036725465.1 Bacillota bacterium
TAGCCAGGGCTTATAGCCCTAGAGCAAACCACCCTTTGGAAGGGTGGTTATGATTCTTTTATGTCAGGTATGTCCGGTGTTCTTTTGTAAAAACATTTTTCGGATATTAACTAAGAATTGATCATATACCGGGTTGGAGCTTATTCAGATCTCAGCTTGGATGCGGGTTTGTCCGGGGATAGCTTCCGGTAATGCTTTTTTATACACTCGAATGTTTTGTGGCTTATGTAATGTTCTATCCTGCAGGCATCTTCATAGGCGGTTTTTTCATCCACGCCTATTTCAACGAGGAATCCCGCCAGAAGCAGATGTTTTTCATAGGTGTTTTCTGCAATTGAAAGGCCCTTTTCCGTCATTGTGATATATCCGTTTGGATCCATTTTTATATATCCGTTTTGCCGGAATTTTTTCATCTGCTCGCTGACCGTCGGTTTTGAATAATTCATTTCATTGGCTATATCTATAGAGCGGACAGAACCGTTTCTTTTTTTTAATATCAAAATAGTTTCCAGATACATCTCGGCAGCTTCCTGAATGATCATAGAGCTTTCTCCTTTCGTTTTCCTGATTTGATTATAACATTAGTATTTTTTGCTATCAACGGAAAAATCCTTGACAATGGAGTTAGGAGATGCTAACATTTAGTTGAGTTAGGCGAGACTAACCAAAAAAATGCTTACGGAGGTGAAAATATGCCGCTGATTATGGCAAACACAGGAGAAAAACTTTTTATAAAAAAAGTAAATGGAAAAGAAAAAACAAGAAAATTTCTTGAAGATATCGGATTTGTTGAAGGAACTCAAATTACAGTGGTCTCAAGACTGAAGGAAGATCTGATAATCAATGTCAAAGGATCTAAAATAGCACTAAGCAGAGAAATCGCTTCAAAAATTATAGTATGGGGAGGAAATTCGAATGTACACATTGAAACAGGCAAAGACAGGCACCACGGTCACGGCTGTAAAGCTACACGGAGGCGGTGCCGTGAAAAGACGCCTTATGGACATGGGAATAACAAAAGGAACAGAGATACATGTTCGTAAAGTTGCCCCGCTGGGAGATCCGGTAGAGATCAATGTCAGAGGGTATGAGCTTTCTCTACGAAAATCAGATGCCGGAATGATAGAAATCAAATAAAAGAAATCATATGCCGGAAATCAAAGGATAGGTAAACAGCATGCAGAGGCACTGATGTCTCTGCAATAAAAAAAGCATTGAGTTAGGAGACACTAACACAAAGGAGGGATAAAATGAATATCACTATTGCCCTTGCCGGTAATCCGAATTCGGGCAAGACAACGCTTTTTAATGAACTAACGGGTGCTAATCAGTTTGTGGGCAACTGGCCTGGAGTCACTGTTGAAAAAAAAGAAGGAAAACTAAAAGGAGACATATCTTCTGTTAATATAATAGATCTGCCGGGGATATATTCTCTTTCGCCATACAGTCTCGAAGAAATAGTTGCAAGAAACTATCTGCTGGACCAGAGGCCTGATGCCGTAATAAATATAGTGGATGGGACTAACCTTGAAAGAAACCTTTATCTTACAACTCAATTGGCGGAAATAGGAATACCAATGGTTATCGCAGTTAACATGATCGATATTATCCGTAAAAACGGAGATAAAATAGATATCGAAAAACTTTCAGAAGAACTGGGTTTTCCCGTATATGAAATTTCTGCTCTGAAAGGAATATCCACAAAGGAAGTTGCAGACCATGCGGTAAGAATGGCAAAAAAAAGAAAAAAAGCCATGCCTAAACACAGCTTCAAAGGCAGTGTAGAACATGCCATAGCTCATATTGAAGAAGTTGCGTTGCACAGTATGCCTGAGGAACAGCAAAGATGGTTTGCAATAAAGCTTTTCGAGAGAGATGAGAAGGTGTATGATCAGCTTTCCATATCACCGGAGTTGAGAAAGCATATTGAAACAGATATAAAAAACTGCGAAGATGAAATGGATGATGATTCAGAAAGCATAATAACCTCATCAAGATATGATTATATTACATCGATAATAAACAAGTGTTTATTCAAAAAAGATAAAGACAGAATATCTTTATCGGACAAGATAGACAGAGTGGTAACTCATAGAGTTATGGCTCTTCCCATATTTGCAGCTGTAATTTTTGCTGTATATTATGTTTCGGTTTCCACTTTGGGAGCCTTTCTTACAGACTGGACCAATGAAACTTTGTTCGGAGAAAGGATAATGCCGGCTGTATCTACCCTCCTGGAAGCTACAGAAAGCGCCCAGTGGCTTAACGGACTTTTGGTGGATGGGATAATAGCAGGAATCGGAGCGGTACTGGGATTCGTCCCTCAAATGCTGGTTCTATTTATTTTTCTTGCATTCCTTGAAGCATGCGGGTATATGGCAAGGATCGCATTTATAATGGATCGCATATTCAGGAAATTTGGTCTTTCGGGAAAAAGCTTCATTCCCATGCTTATAGGAACGGGATGCAGCGTGCCCGGCATAATGGCATCAAGGACCATTGAAAATGACAGAGACAGAAAAATGACGGTTATAACCACTTCGTTTATACCCTGTGGCGCTAAACTTCCGATAATAGCCCTTATTGCCGGAGCATTGTTTGACGGTGCATGGTGGGTGGCACCCAGTGCATATTTTGCAGGGATCGCAGCCATAATCTGTTCCGGCATAATACTTAAAAAAACGAAAATGTTTGCAGGAGATCCGGCCCCCTTTGTCATGGAACTTCCTTCATATCATTGGCCTGCAACTTCAAATGTGTTGCGCTCCGCATGGGAGAGGGGATGGAGTTTTATTAAAAAAGCCGGGACCATTATCCTCTTGTCAACCATTGTAGTTTGGTTCACATCATATTTCGGATGGATAAACGGAAAGTTTGTTATGCTTGATGATATGCAGATGGAAAACAGCATACTTGCTTATATCGGAGCGGCTGTCACATGGCTTTTCGTACCTCTGGGATGGGGACACTGGAAAGCTGCAGTGGCCTCTGTCACAGGTCTTGTTGCAAAAGAAAATATAGTTGGGACATTTGGTATATTATATGGATTCAGCCGGGTAGCAGAAGACGGATCTGAAATATGGATCAGCCTCCAGGGTTCATTCACGCCAATCGCGGCATATTCTTTTCTGATATTCAATCTGCTTTGTGCTCCCTGCTTTGCTGCAGTTGGTGCCATAAAAAGAGAGATGAACAGCGGAAAATGGACCTGGTTCGCAGTGGGATATCAGTCACTTTTAGCTTATTCTGTAAGTTTATGTGTATATCAGTTCGGCCGCCTGATCAATGGCGAACCGGCAGGTATATGGACATTTACAGCAGTTTTGATCGTGATCTTGCTCGCATATATGATGATCCGTCCGGACAAAAGAAAAAGATTTTTCGGAAAGGAGATCAAGAATCCGGTCTGAAAATTTAAAGAAGAAATATTAATAAATAATAAGCAGGGTAAAATGTTTATATACAGAGAAAAAGGAGGAAAATAAAATGTTTGCTACTGTAATAATAAGCATACTGCTGGCAGCAGCTGTGGCGGCCGCCATAACGGTGCTTTATAAAGGCAGAAAAAAAGGAAAACCTTTATGCGGGTGTGACTGCAGGAATTGCGCAAGAAACAGCATATGCAAAGGAGAAAAGTCTTAGGCTTAAATACAAATATCCCGAGGGGGATCCCGGGATATTTGCAGTGTGTGTATTCAATAAAAGAAGGAAAGTTTGTATGTGAGAAATCCATACTTCTGATCCTTCTTGAGTATAGAACGAAAAAGTGACAAATATGTGAAAAAAAGAGTTGATAAGATTTCTTTCACAAAATCTTCAAAATTGCTGACTTGTCATCAGCTCATACCATTCATTTATATCGTCCTCTTCAGAATCGTAAACTATATCTCCGTTAAGTATTGTCATAAACGCTTCCGGAAGATTTTCTTTTTGAAGAGGATCCTCTTCAAAAACAGTAAAATCAGCCTTCTTTCCGACTTCTACAGAACCGAGAATTTCACTCATGCCTATTTGATAAGCTGCGTCGACAGTACGATACCTGATATATGAATCCATATCGGAAGAAGTGTTTTCTTCGCAGAATATATCCGGATCTTCTTCCGGACCAAGATACCTGTATTTTTTATTATGATCTTCTACGATCATATCAAAACCTCTTGTGGAAATTTCAGCAAAAACCTTCTCAAGATAATCATCATTGATTTTGCTGTTATCATTTTCACTGTTTAGTTTAAGAGTATTGAAATTGATAAAACCGTCAAGCTCGGTGCATAATGTTTTTCCGTGCATAAGTCTGGAAAGCAGATACCTTGTATTTGTATTTGTGAATACAGATAATGAATCAAAAAATCTTTGTCTGAGGAATCCCTCCTGAAGCATGGAGATCAGAATGCTTTGATAGGCTTCGCTAAAAACCTCCGGGGAACCGCTGTTGAAAACGGTGGTGATCCCCCGCTGACACCATGAAAAAGTCTGTTGGTTGACGGCGTATTTAAGGGCATCGTTATCAAAGGGATCAAGCACTGTAATGATGTAAGGTATAGTCAGCACTTCGACCTCGTCTTCCCTGGCAGCATTCCTGACCAAATCAAGGGCGGAAGAGTTGATCCATATACCGGCACTGTTTTCTGCAAGTATAACCGCAGCATGATCTCCGGTTATTTCATCCAGCATACGG
>DAIMEC010000088.1:0-4663 GCA_036725465.1 Bacillota bacterium
CAGCCTGTTTGCTGCTTTTACTGCATCTGACATTTTTCTCCTCCTGTCTTTTTACTCTTTTATAGCCTTTTCTGCTGTTTCTGAGGACGAGAGCCCCTGTGCACATCCCATTATAAGCCGTGCGGAAGTTTTCGTTCTGTCGGATACGGCTGTGTCCCGGTCACTGTGCAATGTGCCCCTTTCGTCCCCCTGCCGATAATATATGCCACCGGGTCCCAGCGTTATAAACAGCTTTTTCATACCTTTCTTCATTATTTCCGCCGCTGCCTTTTCCAGCTGTTCCTGACTTAATATTTCCATTCCGCTAAGAACCTCGGCTGACTGGCGGTCAGCCTTTACTATATCAAAAGATCCGCATATTTCTTTTGTTTTTGCTGCGGTTTTTTCTGAAATAACATCGAGCATTATAAGTGTATCTCTGCATTCATCTCTGATATATTCAATTATATCAAGGGGCAGCGTGGTGTCTGCCGAAACGATATCTGATTTCTTTATTGAAGGAAGGACTCTCTCTATCATGCTCTTTTCCATCTTCTCATATATGTCATGGTTTGAAAATGCAAATTCCAGGTCATTCACTATATTGAAAACGCCATGGCTTGCTGCAGTATCATATCCTTCAATAAGTGTGATACCATCTCCGTTTGCCCCCAAAGCCGCAACTTCTGCTTTGACTGCTCTTCCCGCCAGATCATTGCCAACTGCCGCACAGAAATAAACATCGGCTTCTTCCCTGCACAGTCCTTCAACTGTCTCGAAGCCCGGTCCGGCAAACCTCATGGATATTCTCCCCGGGTTATCCATACCTCTTATGATCTGTCCCGACGGGTCATTTTTGATATAAACTTCTATTCCTCCTAATACTGTTACCTTCGTCATCATTTCTCCTTGCTATGTATCAATGCATTATCTTATATTTTTACTGATGGAAGACGCTCCCTCCGATGAATTCCCTTAAGATAGAGTTGTTTACGATCAGTGAATCGTCTTCGATGGTTTTGAAAAAGCTTAGAAACTTAAGCATTCTGACTGCTTCGCTGTATTCGGGACGGTCTTCTCCCACTTCCTTTAGCATTGGTTCCGCATATTTTTTCAGTACGCCCAGCTCATATATATGAACCGAGTTGAAAAAAGCATCTGCGGAACTGTTGTAAGGAAAAATATTCTTGTCTTCGCCGGCTCTTACTTTTGGCCAGCTTTTTATGGTGGCTTCGGCAGAATGACCTCTGTACTGATGATCTCTGACCATTCTTCTTATCATCCTTGAATCAGTTGTGGATATGACATTATGATCGTCTATGTTTAGCTGAGTCAGAGGGCTTATATATATCTTGAATTTACGTTCATCATCTATATAGGGTGTAAGTTCATCATTCAAAGCATGTATACCCTCAATGACTATTGGATTGGTTTTGTCTATGGATGTCCTCCTGTTTCCGAATACTTTTTTGCCCTGAAGAAAATCAAATTCAGGTATGTCTGCCTCTTTCCCCTCCAGCAGCATATTCATATCTCTGTTGAAAAGATCGATATCCAGCGCTTCGAGATCTTCAAAGTTCGGCTCGCCATTCTCATCTTTGGGTGTATCTTTTCTGTCAAGGAAATAGTCGTCTGTCCCCAGATAAAGCGGTTTCAGTCCGTTGACTTTCAGTTGTATGCAAAGTCTCCTGGCAAAGGTGGTCTTGCCGGAAGAAGAAGGTCCTGCGATAAGTATAACTCTCTTTTTTAGTTTTGCTATTTCTCCGGCGATCTCAACTATTCTTTTGTCGTGAAGTGCTTCTGACATTTGTATTATTTCTCTGGTTTCACCTCCGATTATTTTTTTGTTAAGATCCCAAACATGGGATATGTCCAGCAGTCTCTGCCATTTTTCCGCTTCCGCAAAAGCATGATACATTTTTTTGTTATCCACATAGGGCGGCATTTTGTCAGGCATGGAGGGTTGAGGGAATCTCAATATCACTCCTCTTTTATATTTTTTGAGCAGGAAATATTTCAGGTATCCTGAAGAGGGGACTGTGAGTCCATAGAAGAACTGTTCATAGTCCTTTATTCTATATAGCTGCATCTGTTTCAGTTCTTCTTTTTTGCATGCGCCTTCAGATTCTATGGGAATGTCCTCTCTTACCATCTGCCTCATTCTTTTTTCTACAGCTTTAACATCGGATGCAGTCAGAGGTCTCTTTGTTCTTATCAATGTAAAAAGGCCCTGATTAAGAGAGTTCCTGATCTCTGTGTCAGTCGTTTCAAGGACTTCCTTAACGGCAGCAAGGTAAAGAAGGGTAACACTGTACTGGTAGATCAGATGGGCCTGTCTGGTGCGCATATCAAGAAACTCTATCTCACATGGATCCGATATTATCCCGGTAAGTCTTTTCACCTTGTTGTCCACCTTCGCTGCCAGTATCATATAAGGGACATCTCTTTTTATGCTCCCGGCCAGCTTCTCAAGGGTAATATCCTTCTTTACTTCTATAGTTTCAAATTCTGATTTTATGTCTTTTTTTAATTTTATTTTCATTTGTCCCTTCCCCCTACAGCTTAGCATATATTTTTATATATAAAGGAAGTATAACACAGGGAAAAAGGCGGTACAACCGAAAGCCGCAGCGCCTTTTCATGCAAAATAACGTTTCCAAGAAACTCTCTTAAAATTCCTTGTCACTTACGATTTGAACGAGCTTCTTCATTTCGTCTCTGTGCATGGTTATTCCTCTTGACATGTGCTCATGATCATGGTCCCAGTCTCTGATATCATACTTTGGAGGGGTGCCGTTCCAGGCGACAAGATTAAGTTCTTTCTGCCAGCCTGTAGGATAAGCCCCTATTACACCCAGATGTTCCCTGATCTCAAATACTATTTCTGTTTTTTCTTTCTCACTCACAGTGTTTGTTCTCCTTTCTTGATATTTTATATTTGACAATATTATACATTTAATGGAAATATTTGTCAACATAATTTTTCTGTATAAAAACACGCCCTTAAAAAGGGCGTGCACTTCTTATAAAAAGTGTTTTATTTTACAGCGGATATCTATTTTTCTGTCTCAAAGTATTTATCATCGTGAAATCTGGTGTTGTGCCTTGGACCGCTGTATTCGTGGTGAGGTTTCGATGCCCATATCTCATCTGCCACAGGTTTCCATGCCGTAGCGGCATTTTTGCATTTTGCAGTAAGTTCATCCACATCTTCCGGATCATTCACATCTGTTGAATGGGCTTTGGATCTTTTCACCATCTGTGCCAGGGCACCTTCGTTGTCCAGAAGAGGACACGGTCTTAGCATATTGTCGCTGAAGGGCTGGTTGTTGTAGTATTCCATGAACAGCGGCCGTTTATATGCCTCAAGAAGCGTATGCTTTCTTATGTTGGAATCGGAATAATGTATGAAGGCACAGGGTTCGATATCTCCGTTTGCATTTATATGAAGATAGGATCTTCCTCCTGCTATGCATCCTCCCACAAATTCTCCGTCGTTCCAGAAATCCATAGTCCATATGGCTTTAGTATTTCTGAACTCTCTGATCTGCTCATACATGTACTTCCTCTGTTCAGAGTTGACCATCAGTTCTTCTGCAGCGCCTTTGCCCACGGGCATATAGGTGAACAGCCATGCAAACAGTGCTCCTTTTTCAATCAAAAAATCAATAAATTCGCTGCTTCCTATGGTTTCTGTGTTTTCAGATGTATATGTGCATGATACTCCAAAGGGGAGTTTCTTTTTTTTCAGTATGTCCATAGCTTCTATTATGGAATCAAAAGTGCCTTCTCCCCTTCTGGCATCAGTTTCTTTTTTGAATCCCTCTATGCTTATGGCAGGAATAAAATTCTTGACTCTGAGCATCTCTTCTGCGAAGGCCTCGTCAATCAATGTTGCATTTGTAAACGAAAGAAATGCACAGTCATTATGTTTTTCGCAGATCTTTATTACGTCATCCTTTCTTACAAGGGGCTCTCCTCCGGTAAAGATATAAAAATAAGTTCCCATAGCCTTGCCCTGTTCAACTATTGAACTTAATTCGTCAAATGTCAGGTTTAGTTTGTCTCCGTACTCTGCTGCCCAGCAGCCTTTGCAGTGGAGATTACATGCGGATGTGGGATCAAGCAGTATGGCCCACGGTACATTGCATTTTTCCTTTTCCATTGTCTCAAACTGCTTCTTGGAACCGGAGAGGCTGGCATGTATTATGAAATTCTCGACTATTTTCTTTCTTACTCCGGCATCCACTTCAGTCCAGACTTTTTCTGCCAGCTTGTTCCAGTTGCTTTCCGGATCCTGCATGTGTTTCTTTGCTATTTTTGCCTGGGGAGCAAGGGAATCTCCTCCGATATCATGTTCAATAAGCCAGTCAAGAAGTTTAGGCGCATTTTTCTTGTAGTCTTTTTCCACATACTCTATGGCCCGTTTTGCTCCAAAGGCTTTTACCTTATCCATTGTCATCATTTTTCCCATTTTTACTCTCTCCTTCTGCGAGTTTCACTGTTCAAAAATGTATGTTTATCTATACAATCTTACCGTTTTTGCAGGCTTGCGTCAAATCAGCTTCGGAAAATCAAGATTTTAGCAATAATAGACAACAAAAAAACGCCTTAACGGCGTTTTTTTTATGGAGCGGATGAGGAGGATCGAACTCCCGTATCCAGCTTGGGAAGCTGATATTCT
>DAIMEC010000089.1:0-4625 GCA_036725465.1 Bacillota bacterium
GGCCAGAACAGGGATCGGAACGATAACACTTGTTGACGGGGATGTCTTTGATGAAAGCAACCTTAACCGTCAGACAGTGTGTAATGAAAAAAACATAGGGAAAAAGAAGGCCTCAGAAACAAAAAAAAGAATAGAACAGATTAATTCAGAGGTTGAGGTAACGGCCATTGATGAAGCGGCGGATGAAAAAAACTCCAAAGAAATTCTCGAGGATTGTGATATTGTTTTTGATGCCGTCGACAGCATCCCGGCAAGAATGCTTATCGAGAAAAAAGCAGAAGAAGCCGGAGTTCCTCTGGTACATGGTGCAGTAAACGGCTGGTATGGCCAGGTATGTGTCATATATCCGGGGGACAGAATAATCGAAAAGATTTTCAGCGACGGGGCCGCAGCAGCGGTAAATACCAAAGAGGGGGACAGACACGGAAATGAAGGAGCCGAGGCAGGCGCTCCGGCTTTTACCCCTGCAGCGGTTGCTTCGGTTCAGACGGCCGAAGGAATAAAAGTGCTGCTAAAAAAGGGAAGCATACTCAGAAAAAAACTCCTGACCATGGATCTCATGGAACAGGAGTACGAACTCATAAAACTGGATGGATGAAAACGCAAAGAAAAGCCTCCGCGTCACTTCTCCTCCAGGGCAGCTTCCACCTCCGCCATGCGGCCCTTCGCTAAATCTTCAGGTACATAGACCTGCCCGCATTTAGAACACCGCAAAACTTTATGCCGGAATGAACGTTTTAAATATTTGAAAGTCACGTCTATTGGTTCCATTGAGACATTACATTTGGTGCAAACAATTGTGCCTGCATCATTTTCATCAATTTTTGCGAAATCTTCTTTGTTATTTTTCGTGTTTAACTTTTTCGCCATTCCATACATCCTCCAGTTCTATTTCCATCCTGTGAGTATAAGCGTTTACAAGCTCAAAGCTCTCATCATTTTTTTTCAGATATTCGATCCATAGAGTCATATGACCCACCATATTGTAGCCGCTGAAAACACCTGTATTTTTGTTATAGACTGTGCGGCCGGTCCTCTCGCAGAATTCAAGGACTTCCATCACATCTTCTTCCAGTATGCGGTCATTACTGATTTTTTTCTTCAAATCTTCATTTACAAACAGCCGGAAGCTGTATGATTTTTTCTTTTCTTCCATTTCTTCACCCCAGAAATCTTTTAGTATTGTTTCCTTCAAAAATATGCGGTTCTCCCTGCGCTTTGTTACCGTGGGATTTGACGGTTTGTTGCCGAAAAGAAGGTCAAGTATATGAAAAGCGCTCTTTCCTTCTTCAACAAAAGAATCACGGCAGTTTATACAGTAACATATGTATGGATAGTCGCTTTCTTTTATTCTTTTTTCACGTACGAACTTGGCAAAGCCGGGGTCTGCTATAGAACCCTGGCCTCCGTAGCTGCAGCATGAAGAGTATTTTTCCTGGTGGACCAGAGGTTTCAGTTTATATCCTGCTTTTTGTGCAATGGCACGTACCGATTCCCGCAGTGCCCGGTTGCCCCTTGTTGAACATGGGTCAAAGACTGAATATGTACCCGGATATTCTTTGACCGGCAGAGAATTCCCGGAAAATGAGATACCTTCCTTATCCATGATCTCATAAAGAAAAACACAAGGTATATCGGGAAGATATTTCTTCAGGTGATTTGCACAGGTAGGACAGGCCAGGACAAAGGTCGGTTTTCCCAGAGTCTGCCATGCAGTGTTTATCCTTGAGATCTCTTCATTAAGTTTATCATCATTTCCCGCCCATTCCGCAGGGATGCCGCAGCATCCCAGGATCAGACCTGTGGATTTTTCCCGATCAAGCAGATATTGGTACGACTTTATTACAAGATCAGGCTCACCCGCCCCCAGTTGACATCCTGGGAAAAAAGCAAATTTGCATAGCTCATTACTTCCGGGGGACCCTTTCACAAGACCGGCCATAGGCCCGTTTGTAAAGTCCATGTCTCTCAACCAGAATTCGTTGAAGACCCAGGCAAGTTTATCCTGACGATGCATGCTTTTACGTGCTTCCAGTATCAGGCCGCCTATGTCAATATCCTTCGGGCATGTTTCTACACACAGCCCGCACTGGGTGCATGCACTGATAAGCCGTTTCGCAGGGGTAGCCTTGACTTCCGAAAAGCCGGGCAGAGTAGTTGCCTGTATCTCATCTCTTATACGCAGAGGCCATTTTCTTTCGTACTCCGTCAGATCACAGTAGAGGCGGCAGGCATCACACTGACATTTAAGACAGCGATCTGCTTCACTGATGGCTTCTTCTTCAGTATAGGAGCTTTTGTTTGCCGGCGTCACCCTGGTGGTGATTATAAGGCGCTCTTTGTCCAGTATGGTATTTGTACCTTTTGGATCGGGAGTATATATAAGATTGCCTGTCCTGAGGAAATTATCTATCGTGGTAGCCATTTTGAGCCCGTCGGCCTGGGCATATATCTTTTCTTTTCCAAGGATGGAGCCGCCGGCGAATATGCCGGTATCTTCCTGCATAAAACAGGGCTTATCAAGATGTTTCTGAAGAAGTCCGAAATCAGATCCGCCTTTTCCCGTGGCCACATATACTGCATCAAAATCTTTTAGTTCGTCAAGGGATCTTATTTCGGTTTGAAGGTTTATTTCACAGGAAAGATGTCTGAACTGAAGATCAAATTCTTTCCTGAAAATTTCAGGATCTACTATGTCCCACAATTCTCCTCCGATCCGGTCGATTTTTTCGAAGACCGAAACATCGTATCTTTTTGTGGAAAGCCTCAATGCACAACTCATCCCACTTATACCTGCACCTATTATTGCTATTTTTTGTTTTCGTTTGGGGAGGTTATAATCAGTGGGTTCTTTTATACCGGCATTTTCGATAACAGCATGTTCCAGAAGATTGAGCTCAATTGGATTATTTGTTATCGGACAAACATTCTTGCATGGTGCATGGCATAATGAAGCTGCTATTTCGGGAAATCCCACAGCATTCTTGTATAGTTTATAAGCAGCGTTAAAACGTGCTGTTTTGATTTTTTCTATGAAATCGATAATGTCCAGATGAAAGGGACATTCCGCAGTACAAAAAGGCGGTTCTTTTTGAATGCATTTTTTGAAATTGGGCAGGTATTTTTCCATGTTTTCCTTTTTATAAAATTTATTTACGATATATATTTATTCCGGATAGAATTTGTGCGGCCCGAAATGCTCAGGCCGCACTGTTAGTCTAAACTATTTTGCTTGTTTTGTAAAACAACTGTATTTTAGTCAACATCTACAGGATTGTTTTTGATATTCTCCATTTCTTCATAGAAATCGGATCCCAGGAAGAATTTCTTTGGAGGCAAGATCTTTTCGCCTTTTGCCAGTTTCTCAAGTCCGGCTTTCACCTTTTCGGGTCTTGCGGGAAGCTCATATATCCTTACACCGCAGGCATTGTTGATGGCATTTATTACTGCCATATGTCCTGCTGACTGGAAGGCTTCGGAAGCTCCGGATGAACCGTAGGGGTTGGTGCTTCTGGGATTTTCAAGGTGTATAAGGTTGAAATCATCAGGTATTTCTCCTATTGGAAGCAGTCCTGCACCAGCCATATTTGAGTGTTTTTTCACATCGTCATAATCTTCTGTGAGAGCAAATCCCATGCAGTGTGAGAGACCGCCGTAGGCCTGTCCGTCAACGGAGGTGGGATTTCCTATAACGCCCACATCATCAACGGATGTGTAACCGATTACTTTTGTTTTTCCTGTGGCAACATCTACTTCTACTTCAGCCAGGAATAAACCGTAAGTATATGCAGGAGTTGGATTTCCTACTCCTGTATTTGGATCCAAAGCACAAAGTGTGGGATCGGTAACATTTTCGTATTGAGCCTCATAACGAAGGGGTAAGCCCTCTGCCACCATTTCATCGTATGTCCTGTATGTGCCGTCGGTTTTCTTCATGGCATTTATCATTTTGTCAGCTACCAGCTGGGATGTCTTGCTGTTCATGTAATGTTGTCTTGAAGATGCGGATGCACCTGAATCGACTCCGTTCTTGCTGTCATTCTGCCTTAAAAGAATATCTTCTTTTTTAACGCCTAGAGGTTTCAAAGCCTCAAGAGTACACTGCAGTGAGCCGGAATCTCCTCCCTGACCCTGATCCTGCCATGTGTCATATTTTATGAACTTGCCGTCAGGAGCGATCTCGATGGCCAGTGTGCATTGGTCTTCATTACCTTCGGTAACATTGTATCCGCCCCATGCGATACCTACACCTCTTCTCTTTTCGGGGGTATCTTCTTTCTTGGCTCTTTCTACAGCCTTGTCATATATGGGCTTCATTGTTTCCATGATCTGTTCCATGGGGTAATCCACAAAAGGATACTGATTGACATTAAGGTCTCCTTCTCTGGCTATGTTTCTCCATCTGATCTCGAAAGGATCCATTCCGATCTTTTCGGCCATCATATCCATCATTGCCTCTGAACAAGTATAAGCCTGAGGTGAACCGTATCCTCTGTAGGCAGTCCCGTAGGCATGGTTTGTTGTTGCTACTCTGGAAAGTCCCATTGCGTTTGGAACGTTGTATGGGAAATATGTGAATCTGGCTGTTCTCCAGGTAAGGTCATCTCCAAGCTCATCATAAGCAC
>DAIMEC010000090.1:0-4538 GCA_036725465.1 Bacillota bacterium
AAACTCGACCCGCAGGGAATTCAGGAAACTCTGAAAGCCGGTACCGGAAATATTTTTGATCAGATGAGAAACATAGTACGGATTCAGGTGCTCCATTTCGGCCACATCCCCGAGAGTGATTTTTTTGTCGTAATTGTTCAGCAGGTATTTGTTTATTCTGCAAAGCCTCTCCAGATCGATGGGATTGATTTCCGAAGAGTCGGGTTTGTATTGAAAATCCTCCATATTGTATCCCCGGAAATTTGATACCAGGATGTCTATAAGTTCTTTTATTTCCTGCATCAGCAGAGAAGAGTCATCATTGTCCCTGCAGTATGAGATCATTATTCTTGCCAGGTGCTTTCTGAGGAAGGAAAGTTTGTTCTGAAGATCATTGGGATCCGAGGAAGAGTCTTTGGTGCATTCTTCACACACAAAAAACATATAGCTGATATCGGGATGATATTTTTCGAAATATTTCATATCTATATGCATCTGCAGCATACAGATATCCTTTGAGGAACCGTAGATCTGATGAAGATCCTCTACATCTGCGATTATTATATCTCCTGCGGAAAGATCATAATGAACATTGTGTATTTTATATTTTGTCCTGCCCTTTAGAACAAAAAGCATCTCCATTTCTTTGTGACAATGGTAGTTTTCTTCCAGTACATTTGTAAAATCCACTGTAAAAGGCAAATTGTCTATAAATTTTATACTTTCGAAAAGCATATTTTTTCTCCTCACAATCAACAATACCAAGATGCGATAGTTTTGTCAAAGAAAAACAGATTTTTCGGTGGGGACCGAAGACAAAGAGAAAGAAAGGCTATGGCCGGCAGTGCAAGCCTTTCTTCTTGTTAAATAAGCGCTTGTAGATTATAATAAACAAAGAAAAAGCGGTTTTTTATAATGCAAAAAGGAGAAACAGTTATGCAGCTTTTCAAACAGATGAAAGTTATAGGCATTATCATCGGGGCATTGATTTTTATTATTGGAGTTGTTTTTGTGGCAAGACCCGTAAAGGTGGAGATACTTCTTGACTGGGTACTGGGCATATCACTTATGATTGGCGGTATAAGCATGATAGGCAAAGTTATAGCCGAGAGGAACGAAAAAGGTAATATTTTTATTAGAATGATCCCGGGTATCGCATTACTTGTTATTGCAGCTTTTGCACTTATAAATGAAGGCCTTACAGTATTTATGGTGGGGATAATAATAGGAATAGCAGCATTCTTTATGGCATTTGAAAGACTTACTGTTGCCAACGAAAGAAGAAAGGCAGCTCAGTCGTGGGGGACCGTGGCTATCTTCGGGGTCATACAGATTTTCTTTGGAGCATTCATGCTTTATGCAACATTTTCAATGATAGCCGCTCTTATAATGATAATAGGGATTTATTTGATGATAACCGGCATAAGCCTTGTTATATCATCAGCCATATTCCCGCTGCCGAAAGGAGAAAAATGATACCTCTTTCCACAAGGATGAGGCCCCTTGGACTTGATGAATTTGTGGGCCAGGAACATTTCATGTATCATGGCTCGCTACTTTATAATGCCATAAAAAACAAAACCTTTGATTCGGCGATTTTTTTCGGTCCCTCCGGAACAGGCAAAACGACTCTTGCAAGAATAGTTGCAAGGGAAATGGATTCGGACTTTGTTGAAATAAATGCAGGAGTGTCAGGCACGAAAGAACTGAAGGAAATAATCGGAGCGGCAAAAACGAAATTTTTCGGACTGCAGAAAGAAAAGACATATCTTTATGTAGATGAATTCCACAGGTGGAACAAGTTGCAGCAGGATTCGCTTTTGAAAGCCCTGGAAGAAGGCGTTCTGAGATTCATAGGCAGCACGACACAGAACCCCTATTTCGCCATAAACAACGCGGTGCTCAGCAGAGTCAGGAGCATATATGAATTCAGGCCCCTTTCTGTGGATAACATACTGGTACTCCTTAAGAGGACCCTGGATGACAAAGAAAGGGGATTCGGTAACCTCAGGATAAGTTATGAAGAAAAAGCGCTGAAAAATCTGGCGGATATGAGTGAAGGAGATGCCAGAATAGCCCTTGATACCCTTGGATTCATTATAGATAATTTAAAACAAGAAGGGAAAATAGATAACGGTATGATCCGGGAAGCCATGCAGAAACGCACGGTTTTTTATGACAAAAGCGAGGACAAATATAATCTGCTTTCGGCACTGCAGAAATCTATCAGAGGCAGCGATCCCGATGCATCCATACACTATCTTGCAAGACTCATAGAAGGCGGAGCCGATGAAATGATGATCGGCAGGAGACTTATGGTAATAGCCAGTGAGGACATCGGCATGGCCTATCCCAATGCCATAGCTGTAGTCACCGCATGCGTTCAGGCTGCCCATATGGTGGGATTTCCGGAAGCCAGGATAAATCTTGCAGAAGCTGTTATATTGTTGGCGTCCTGTCCAAAATCGAACAGAGCCTATATGGCCCTGGAATCTGCCCAAAAAGATCTGGAGAACAGGAAAACCGGAGATGTTCCGCCGGTTCTCAAGGATTCTCATTACAGCGGCGCAAAAAAAAGAGGGATAGGAGAAGGTTACAAATATCCCCATGATTACGGGGGATATGTAAAACAACAGTATCTTCCCGACGAACTTCATAAAGATGGAGTCAGATATTATGAACCCACAGAAAACGGCAGCGAGGCATCCTTCAAAAAATATCTCGAAAGTTTGAGGGAAAAGAAAAAATGACAGAAATAATACTTTCTCCCAATTCAGGATTTTGCTTCGGGGTCAAGCTGGCTCTCGAAAAAGCGGAAGAAGCCATACGGACAAGAAAAGACAAAAAAATATATACATGCGGACCTCTTATACATAACAGGAATGTGACAGATGGACTGAAGGAAAAAGGTATAGAGATCATTGACTCTCCGGCTGAAGCGGGAAATGGATCGGTGGTAATAGTAAGGTCCCATGGCGAGCCGGAATCTTTTTATAAAATGGCTTCAGAAAGGGACCTTGAAATAGTTGATGCCACATGTCCCTTTGTTTTTCGTATACACATGCTTGTCAAAGAAGCGTGGTCATCAGGTATGCAGGTAGTTATAGTCGGTGATAAAGATCACCCTGAGGTGATAGGTATAAACGGGTGGTGCGGAAACAGTGCATGTGTTTTTTCATCCGGAGAAGAAGCTGCAGAAATGGAAAGCAGCAAAAAACTTTTTGTGGTGGCACAGACGACTATCACCAAAAATCTCTTTGAAGAAGTAGTAGGGGAACTCTCTTCAAAAAACTTCGAAATGGAAGTCAAAAATACTATTTGCAGTGCCACATCAGAAAGACAGGACGGGTGTTTGGTTACCGCCAAAAGTTCAGATGCCATGGTTATAATAGGGGGAAGGAGCAGTTCCAATACAACGAAATTATATGAAATAGCAAAAAAACACTGTAAAAACGTTTATTTTGTGGAAAATATCGACGATTTGCCATTGAAAGAAATCCAAAAATATAATAGAATAGGGGTTGCGGCGGGTGCATCGACACCCGAAAACGCGATCAAGGAGGTTATTTCTAACATGAGTGACAACATCACTGAAAACAAAGAACTTAGCATGGACGATTTGATGGAAGACATCGAAAAATCCCTCAGACTGCCCAGAGGCGGCGAGATGGTAACAGGCAAAGTTCATCAGGTTACAGACAAAGAGATCATTGTGAATCTTGGCTGTAAAAAAGACGGGATCATCCCACTGGAAGAAATCAAACTGGAAGGAGATCAGAAACTGACCGACCTTTACAGTGAAGGTGACGAGATCCAGGCCAAGGTCCTGAAGACGGATGACGGCGACGGAAGCATACTGCTTTCAAAGAAAAAGTTGGAAGCCGGCGAACACTGGGAGCAGATCAATGATGCTCTTGAAAATAAAACTTTTATCGACGTTGAAGTTTTAAGACAGGTAAACGGAGGAGTGATTGCTGCATACAAAGAAGTGCAGGGATTCATACCGCTTTCACAGCTTTCGGACAGATTCATCGAGGATTCTTCGGAGTTCGTGGGACAGACCCTTACCGTAAGAGTATCAAGGGTGGATCAGAGAAGAGGAAAGGCTGTATTCTCACGCAAGGCATTCCTTAATGAAGAACGCCAGAAACTGGTCGAGGAAATATGGGAAAGCGTAAATGTCGATGATATCGTGGAAGGAACTGTAATGAGATTTACCGATTACGGTGCTTTTGTGGATATCGGCGGAATAGATGGACTTTTGCATATCTCGGAGATATCTTGGGGCAAGCTGAAGCATCCTAAGGAAGTGCTTGAAATAGGACAGAAGATCCACGTCAAGGTGCTTTCCATGAACAACGAAAAAGGCAAAATATCTCTTGGTCTCAAGCAGACACAACCCGAACCCTGGAGCATTATAAACGATAAATACAATGAAGGCGACATCGTAAAGGGCAAGGTCGTACAAATAAAAGAATACGGATGTTTTGTAGAACTTGAACCGGGTCTTGACGGACTGGTGCACATTTCGGAAGTAAGCCACAGGAGAGTGGGAAACA
>DAIMEC010000091.1:0-4482 GCA_036725465.1 Bacillota bacterium
ATAACCGCGAAATAAATCCGGGAAAAAAAGACTGATCTGCTGACATATAACAGAAAACGAAATAAAAAAAGAGCGGTTGTCTGTCCGCTCTTTGACTTTATCAGTCTTTGTCTATGTCGCCGAACCCTCTTCCTGAGCCCCAGACATTGTCCACCTTTATGACAGTCACAAATGCTCCCGGATCTATCTTTGCGATTTTTCTTTTTACGCTTATGCTTTCCCGGGGCGAGCAAAGCAGCCGCAATTCGCTCCTTACTGTATCCGTATATGCTCCTCTTACAGTATGTCTTGAGACACCTCTTCCTATATCATTGACAATGTATTCGGTTATCTCGTCCCCCTTCATGGTTATTATTTCAAGCTGAATTATTTTTGACTCAAATCCGAATATTATCACATCTATAGTCTTTGATATTATCACCTGGGTCACAAGTGCATAAAGGGCTATGTTCCTTCCGAATATAAAGGCGGAAACTGTTATTACCAGGGCATCAATGGTAACCATTATTTTGCTCTGCGAAAACTGAGGCATAAGTTTTTTTCTTATCATTTTGGCTATGGCATCCGTTCCGCTGAATGAATAGCCTCTCCAGAATACTATGCCGCTGCAGACACCTGAAAAAGCCCCGCAAAATATGGCGGCCAGTATAAGATCTTTCTCTTCCAGAAGACGAAAATCCGTATACTCAAAAAACATAAGGACCGCAGGATAAAGTACACTAATAAGAATAAGCTTTTTTACTTCTGCAAATCCCATTGTAATGCCCGCTACTGCTATAATTATGAAAGAGCCTATATAATATAGTATGGAAAAATCTATGTTTATATAGTTTTGTATTATTCTTACCACTCCTGTCAGCCCCCCGGAAGTCAATCCGTTGGGTAACATGACAGAAACTGTGGCAAAAGCACCAAAAGCACATCCTATAAAAACCCAAATAAAATCGATAGAAAACATCTTTATCTTTTCTTTACGGTCCCGATTGAAGAAATCTCTTAATAAAACTTTGATCTTTTTCATTTTAACCTTCTAAAAATATTCCGGCACCGGCAGACAGATCCAGTGTCTTCATGAAAACGTTCCCGAATATATCCGTTATCTTTATACTGATTTTGCCCCATTTTTCCAGTATTTTTTCACAGCATATACATTCGTTTTCTCTGTCTTTGAAGTAATATACATCTGACCTGTGTGTTTCTCTGTCATAGTCAAAATCTATACTGAAATAGTCTATGAGGGAAAGGGGGTCCTTCTCTGACAATTCTTTTATTATCTTTACCCCCTCTTCTTCCAGGGGAAGGCTTTTTATGCAGGGGGCATAGTCTGTTATTTTCGTTCTTATCAGCTTTTTCCCCTCAAAAGATGTATTTATGATTTCAGTTTTTATATCTATTCGGTCTTCGCTTTTTTTCTCTTTTACAGCTTCTTTCATTACAGCAAAAGATGCTCCGGTCTTTGCCAGTCTTTTTTCTGCAAAGGAAACAGCCATGTCTCCACCGTCACATGCTATCCATTTTCTTCCAAGCTTTTCGGCAACAGCAGCTGCTGTACCTGCTCCGCAGAAAAAATCAGCACATATTTCTCCTTCTTTTGTGCAACTTCCGATTATTCTTTCAAGCAATGCTTCGGGCTTCTGAGTGGCATACCCTGTCCTTTCCTTTGATGTACGGCCAACCATATCTATATGCCAGACATCTTTCATATTGACCATTGTATACCAGCCGTTTTCGTCCCGGTATTCTTTTACTCCTTTGAATCTGTAAGGCTTGCGTTCTCTGTTATATGACTTTTCTTTTGGTATGTCAAGAGGCGTTTTCCTTCCTTTGCCATAAAACAACAGTGTATCATGCTTGCGCGAAAAATGATTTTTGCTGGTGCCTCCGGATTTGTAATTCCAGATGATTTCATTAATGAAGTTTTTTTCACCAAAGATCTCGTCCATTATTATTTTTACATAATGTACCACATGCCAGTCAAGGTGGATCCATAAGCATCCGTCTTCTGACAAAAGATCCTTCATCATAAAAAGTCTTGATGTCAGCATCTTTAAATATTCATCCATTCCCTGCGCCCATTTGTCTTTATAGGCCACTATCTTGAATGCCGCCACTTCTCCTGTCAAAGGTGAGTCGGTTTTTATCCTTGCCTGATAATTGGTACCGGAGAAGAAGGGGGGATCCACATATATCAGTTTTATTCCTCCCTTAAGTCCTCTCTTTTCAGCAAGATACTTCATGAAACCGAAATTTTCTCCCTGAACTATAAGATTTGAAAGAGAGTTGCCTTTTTTGCTTGTTGTTCTGAAATCTCCTGCTTTTGCTTCTTCATATTCTTTTTTCGCTGCCTCCACTATACCGGGCAGTCCGCTGAGCAAGCTCATATCTTCCTCCCTGTCATATCAAGGGCTTCCTTCACAAGATATCTGTTCTCTTTTTTGTTGAAGTGGATCAGTGCCCGCTGAAGTTTTTTTTCTTTAATGGTTTTTGCCACATATATTTTTTTCATGGTAAAAGGGTCTTTTTCCGTATAGTACATGCATGTCGAAAGGGTCCCGGGAGACGGATAAAAATCCTGGACCTGATCCGGAACGAAACCGGTTTTTTTGAGATACCGGGCAAGAGTAACCGCATCGTTAAGATCGCATCCCGGATGCGATGAAATAAAATACGGTATCAGATATTGTTTTTTACCCAGATTTTTGTTTATCTCTTTGTACTCGGCAGCAAATTTCTCGAAGACCTCTGCAGAAGGTTTTCTCATATAACAGAGTACTTGAGGTGAAACATGTTCCGGCGCAACTTTCAAAGTGCCGCTTATATGATGCAGACAAATTTCTTTAAGGAAACTTTTGTCCTTGTCTGCCATAACATAATCATACCTTATTCCGGATCGTATGAAAACTTTTTTTATTCCTTTGATCGATCTCATCTTTTTGAGAAGCTCTTTATATTCTTTATGGTCCACCTTTAGATTGGGACAGATCCGGGGAAAAAGACATTCTTTTTCCATGCACATACCATGCCTCCTTTGCCTTTCGCATGATTCGTTTCTGAAATTTGCCGTAGGGCCCCCCACATCATGGATATAGCCCTTAAAATCTTTCCTTTCAGACAATAGCACTGCCTCTCTTAAAAGAGACCCTTCGCTGCGGCTCCTTACCTGTCTGCCCTGATGAAAAGTCAATGCACAAAAGCTGCATCCTCCGAAACAACCTCTGTTGGAAGTTATGCTGAATTTTATTTCTCCCAGTGCAGGTATTTCTTTCCCTTCATATACAGGATGTGCCTGTCTCTCAAAATGCATATCATAAATATCATCCAGTTCTTCTCTTTCAAGAACGTTTGCAGGGGGGTTCTGAAATACCCACATTTTTTCATCGTATTTTTCCGCCAGTCTTTTGCCTGATATGCTGTCATTGTTTCGATACTGCATAACAAAGCTTTTGCAGTATTCATCCCTGTGATTTTTTATTTCTTCGTAAGAAGGCAGGATCAACGTATCTTCGTCTGATGGTTCCTCCTTCCCTCTTACGCAAGTTCCCCTTATCCATGTTATGTCACGAACGTTGATGCCCGAATCCAGAGCTTCTGCGATCTCCAGGACTGCCCTTTCCCCCATCCCGTAAATAAGAATGTCCGCCTTGCTGTCCAAAAGCACAGATCTTCTTACGGAATCATCCCAGTAATCATAATGTCCAAGTCTCCTCAAACTGGCTTCAAGTCCGCCTATTATGACAGGGACTCCCTTATAGGCTTCCCTTGCTCTGTTGCTGTATACTATCACTGCCCTGTCCGGTCTTTTGCCGGCTTCACCACCCGGTGTACAGTTATCCTTTTTTCTCCTTTTTTTGAAAACAGAAAAATGAGCAACCATGGAATCGATGGTTCCCGAATTTATAAGGAATCCGAGCCTTGGCTTTCCGAGCTTCTTAAAATCCTCTGCTGTTTTCCAATCCGGTTGAGGCAGCACAGCGACTTTATATCCATAGCGCTCAAGGAGTCTTCCGATAAGAGCTGTGCCGAAGGAGGGATGATCCACATAGGCATCACCGGTCACAATAACAAAATCCGGCTGTTCCCAGCCAAGCCTTTTTATTTCTTTTTTTGAAACGGGCAAAAAAGCCATCAGTATAATCCCTCTTTCCTATGTTTCAGTAAAGGGAGCTGCCTTCTGACATCATCCACATACTCCGTGTCTATTTCTGCTGTTATCAGCGTTTCTTCAGTTTTTGCAGCTGCTATTTCTTTCCCCCAGGGATCTATTATCTTTGAGTATCCGTAACAAACATATGGCCCTTTTTCATCCCGTGCCGGAGAAACGGCAGCCATATATATCTGGCTGTCTACAGCTCTGGCCTTCATAGTAATGTCCCAGTGGGCCTCCCCGGTCTTTTTGCTGAATGCCGCAGGAAGAACCACTGCTTTTGCCCCTTTTTTTGCCATATCAATAAAGAGTTCCGGGAAACGGACATCATAGCAGAC
>DAIMEC010000092.1:0-4364 GCA_036725465.1 Bacillota bacterium
TCTTATGCGTCAACTCCGCCAGAGGGTTTGTCTGATCCATAAACTGTGAAAGCTGTGAGCTCCCGAAAAACTCTTTTATTGCAGCAGTAACAGGCCTTATGTTCATAAGAGCCTGGGGCGTTGTGACTTCGATATCCTGTATCGTCATTCTTTCCTTTACTACTCTTTCCATTCTGGCAAGCCCTATCCTGAACTGGTTCTGCAGGAGTTCCCCCACAGTCCTCAGTCTTCTGTTGCCCAGATGGTCTATATCGTCTTTGTTCCCCACTCCGAATCTGAGATTCAGAAGGTAACTTATCGATGCGATTATATCGTCAAGGATTATTCTCTTTGGTGAAAGTTCATTTTTTCTTGATATTAAAGCTTGCTTTATATCGTCATCTTCCTGACACTCTTTTAAGATGTCCATGAGG
This sequence comes from Bacillota bacterium, assembly GCA_036725465.1. GTDB lineage: Bacteria > Bacillota > Clostridia > Peptostreptococcales > Anaerovoracaceae > UBA1422. The sequence goes on from DAIMEC010000092.1 coordinate 414, forward strand.
ACCGGATAGTAAACTTTTTCGGGTATCTTTATATCAGATATATCAAATTTTATGTACTCTTTAAGCTCTACGAAATTGTTACCAATGATCTTGGTTGTTACATCTTTATTATCCTTTCCATAGGCTATTACTTCCTGAACACCGGCATTTTCTATTCTGACGGCCATTTCTGTACTTATGACTTCATCTTTTTCTGCCAGTATCTCACCGGTGTTGGGATCAACAACGTCCGCTGCTGCCATCACCTTCTCTATCCTGTTGGAAAGGCCCAGTTTTTTGTTGTACTTATGTCTGCCCACCTTTGCGATATCATATCTCTTGGGGTCAAAAAACAATGATTCTATTATGTCATAGGCGCTGTCAAATGTGGGGGGTTCTCCCGGTCTCAATTTCTTGTATATCTCTTTTAATGCATCATCATAATTGGTGGACGGATCCTTTTCAAGAGATTTGATGAGTCTTTCGTCTTCCCCGAATATTTCTATGAGCTCTTCGTCTGTGCCGCTTACCAGCTTCTTCGAAACAATGCTGTTCAGTTCTTGGTATCTGCGTACTTTTTTCTTCAGCTCATCTTTGAATTCTACTTCAAGATTCTTTATCTCTTCTTGAGTAAAGTTATCAAAAGTCCAGCCTTTTTCGGGCTTGTATTTTTCTCTGTATTTCTGCTCGATAACATTCTTTATTTTCTGCTTTATGCCTTCCTGGGACAAAGCTCTGATAAGTGCAGTTATCGGTTGTTTCCTTGTTCTGTCAACTCTTACTGAAAGTATCTCGTTTGAGTCGGTTTCATATTCCAGCCATGCTCCTCTGTTGGGAATGACCTGTGTCGAAAAGAGTTCTTTTCCGGATTTGTCGATTTCCTGGCTATAGTAAGGTCCGGGAGAACGAACCAGCTGGGTTACAACGACTCTTTCGGCGCCGTTATAGATGAATGTGCCTTTTTCTGTCATAAGAGGGAAGTCTCCCATAAAAACTTCCTGTTCTTTTACTTCTCCTGTTTCATTTGTTATGAGCCTCACCTTTACCTTCAGCGGTGTGGCATAGGTCACATCTCTTTCCCTGCATTTTTCCTGGGAATACTTTGGGGGTTCATCGAGGGAGTAATCGGTAAATTCCAGTACTAAGTTTCCTGCATAATCCTCAATAGGAGAAATGTCTTCAAACACTTCTCTCAAGCCTTCTTTTACAAACCAATCATATGATTTGGTCTGGATCTGAATCAGGTTGGGCATTTCGGCAACTTCGTTGATTTTTGAAAATGTCTGACGCTCCATTTTACCTAATTTTACGGCTTTTGGCATATTCATCACTCCTTGTATTTTTATTTAATCATATTACGTGTCAGCCTATTATTATACATCGTATGTGTCAATTTTTCAAGTATAATTTGTTTTTTTTGCAGCTTTTCAAAAATGCACAATAGCTGAGCCCTTTTAGCTGAGCTCAGCCACTATGATTTTATTATCTTTTATGAGCTTTTATTATATGCATTACTGCAATTCTACGCCTGCGCCCACTTCTTCCAGCTGATTCTTGATCTGTTCAGCTTCTGCCTTTTCTATACCTTCCTTGATGTTGGAGGGAGCTTTGTCTACAATGTCTTTTGCTTCTTTAAGTCCAAGGCCTGTTATTTCTCTTACCACCTTGATCACCTTGATTTTTTCAGCTCCGACTTCTTTAAGTACTACTGTGAACTCAGTCTGCTCTTCAACAGCTCCTGCCGCTGCCCCGTTTCCGCCTGCCACTGCCACGGGGGCTGCTGCGGATACACCGAATTCTTCTTCGCATGCTTCAACCAGTTCGTTCAGTTCCATAACTGACATATTTTTTATGGCTTCAATTATCTCTGCTTTAGTCATTTTATTATCTCCTTTTCTTTTACTTTTTATGTTTTCTTTTCTTTTGAAGTTTAAGCTTCTTCCTTTGCAGGTTCAGCCTCTTCCTTCACCGGCTCTGCTGCTTCCTTTGCGGGTTCCGTTTCTTCCTTCACCGGCTCTGCTTCCTTTGTCTCTTGAGCCGGCCGGGCTGCTTTTTCTTCTTTCTTTTCTGTATCGGACGAGTCATCGGCTCCTTCAGTTTTTGCTTCAGCAATGGCCGCAAATGTGCGGACTGCCTTGCCTACCGGTGACTGGATGCTTCCCATGAATTTTGCTATCAGTTCATCCTTTGACGGGATCAGGGCTATTTTCTTAAGGCCTTCCTCATCATAGTAAGTTCCCTCTATGATACCGCCTTTGAAAGACATTTTTTTGAATTCTTTTATGGCATCATTTATTAATCTTGCCGGTGATGTTACATCATCATAGCTTATGGCAAAGGCGCTGGGTCCTGTCAGCACTTCTTCCAGTTTCTGATAGGCAGTCCCTTCTATTGCCCTTTTGACAAGGGTGTTCTTGTAAATGGTATAATCGACATCCGCTTCACGAAGATTTTTTCTCATTTTGTCAGCCTGCGCCACTGTTATTCCTATATAGTCAACAACTACTGCCGACTGGGCTTTTTCAAATTTATCTTTGATTTCGTCTATAACAACCTGCTTCTGAGCATAAGCTGCTTTTATTGTGTCATTCATTTCTCTGAGTTCTCCTTTCCGGCCTTTTTCATTTGCTGTCAGGCCTTTTTTACGGTACTCCATAAAAAACCTTGTTTGCCACAGACAAACAAGGTCAATATTTTATATTGTACCTCGGCGGGAGATTAAGCTTTCGCACCCGCTGTCTACGGTTTCGTTTTCTTAAGTTTTGTTACGGCTCTTTTAGTTGGCTGTCAGTTTAGCCGTATTGATCTTGATCCCGGGGCCCATGGTTGCGGCCACGGTCACACTTTTGAGATACTGTCCCTTTGCTGCCGAAGGTTTTGCCTTAATAACGGCACTTATAAGTGCCATAAAGTTGTCATTAAGTTTTTCGGCTCCGAAGGAAGCTTTTCCTATGGTCGTGTGAATTATATTGCTCTTGTCAAGACGGTATTCAACTTTACCCGCTTTTATGTCAGAAAGAGCTTTTCCGAGATCCATGGTTACGGTCCCTGATTTCGGGTTAGGCATAAGTCCCTTTGGTCCCAGCACTTTACCCAGTTTTCCCACAACTCCCATCATATCGGGAGTGGCGACAACAACATCGAAATCAAACCAGTTTTCTGATTGTATCCTCTGTGCCAGGTCTTCTGCTCCCACATAGTCCGCTCCTGCATCTTCGGCCTCTTTTACTTTGGCACCTTTTGCAAAAACTGCAACTTTTTTGGATTTGCCTGTGCCGTGAGGAAGTACAAGGGCTCCTCTTACCTGCTGATCTGCGTGTCTTCCGTCGACACCCAGTTTGATATGCACTTCGATAGTCTCATCAAATTTCGCTTTTGCTGTTTCCGCTGCCAGCGTAACAGCTTCTTTTGGTTCGTAAAGATTTGCTTTTTCTATCTTTTCTGCGTTTTCTTTGTAATTTCTGCTTCTTTTAGGCATTTTTTCCTCCTTGTGGTGCTATCGGCTCAAAGTCCTCCCACTTTCTAATCTTCTACTACTATGCCCATGCTCCTTGCGGTCCCTTTGATCATCTCTGTTGCCGACTCCAGGTCTGCCGCATTAAGATCGGGCATTTTCAGTTTTGCGATCTCCTCGCACTGTTCTCTTTTGAGTGTTGCCACTTTGGTTTTGTTGGGCTCTCCGGAAGCCGATTCCAGTCCTGCTGCTTTTTTCAGCAACACTGCTGCAGGTGGCGTTTTGCATATGAATGAAAACGATCTGTCTGCGTACACTGTTATCACTACCGGGATTATCATTCCCTGCTGATCCTGTGTCTTGGCGTTGAACTGTTTGCAGAAATCCATTATATTAACACTTTTCTGCCCCAGTGCCGGTCCTACAGGTGGTGCAGGCGTTGCTCCGCCGGCCGGTATCTGCAGTTTGATATAGCCATCGATCTTCTTAGCCATGCTTTTCCTCCTTTCCTCATATTA